>WYEE01000071.1 GCA_009904025.1 Thermogladius sp.
TCTTCGAGCGGCGAGGTCTTCGATGTTCCTAAAGCCGAGGTAACGATCGTGGGTGGTAGGACGATTATAATGAACTTCAGGAAAATAGCTGACACGCTTGCCCGAGAAGAGTCACTGCTACAACACTACTATATTAAAGAGCTGGGCGTACCAGCCGTTGTAAACGAGGCGGGGCAACTAGTTCTACAGGGTAAGTTTAACTCCATTGTGATAAACAAGTTTCTAGACATGTTTGTTAAAAAATACGTGAAATGCCCCACGTGCGGTAGCTACCACACAAAGCTGATTAAGAAGGGGAAGGTGTTTATTCTTAAATGCGAGGCTTGCGGTGCTGAGACTACTCTGGAGGCTTTCAAATGAGTGGATCACGTGGGAGGACATACGTTAAAACATATCAAACGGAAAACGGTCTCCTTGTCGCGGCTTGCGATGAAGAAGTGCTGGGTCTAAGACTGGAGGATAAGAGTGGGGGGGTCAGCTTCTATGTCGACCCCCATTTCTTCAATGGTGGTATAGTTGACTTACGAGAGGCGATCGAGCTTTTGAAGAAAGCCGCCATGGCTAATATTGTTGGAAACAGGATTGTTGAATCAGCTGTGAGAGAAGGTCTTGTACTCGAAGATAGCGTTCTAGTAGTGGGGGGAGTTAAAGTAGCGATGTTTATTACACTACAATACTAGAGTATTCAAGGTGGATTAGCGGTTTATGAAGTATTGTTTAAACTGTGGTAGAGAGGTATCTGACGAGGACTATGTGAACGGGTACTGCGTAGACTGTTTTAGGAAACTTGGGAATCCTTTCGCGAAGCAACCCTCAATTGAGGTGAAAGTCTGCTCTAAGTGCGGCTCAATCTTCTATAAAGGTGAATGGTTGCAGGAGAATCTGGAGAGTATTATTAGAAGACATCTCATGGAGACACAGGGGAAGTATCTAATAGGCCCTGCAGAACTCGTTGGGGCTGAACCCGTTGACGGGATCCAGGAGGTTTCAAGAGGGTTATACGTTCAGAAATGGGTTTTCAACCTCGTGTTGAATGGTAAACACTTTATGCAATTCGAAAACAACGTCAAGATCACGGTTACTAGGACAGTTTGTCCCAGGTGTACGGCGAGGGCTAGTAAGAGGATCGCAGCCCTAGTCCAGGTGAGGGGTTTGAGAGCTAGTGCTATTAGAAAAGATGTTGAGAGGCTGATTGAAAGCAACGCAGGCTTCAACGAGTACATCCTGGACATCGAGGATGCTCAAAACGGCTTTGACATCAGGTTCATCGACCAGCTACCAGCTAGGAAGCTAGCTCACGAGATAGCGAGATTGTACGGCGGGCATGTAAGGGAGACCTTCAAGTCGACGAGATACGACTCGAGGAAGGGGGTGTGGCTCGGTATTCTTACATTATCTGTTAGACTAGTGGATTTAACCGAGGGCTCTATTGTTAGATACAATGGCGAGTTGTGGGTTGTCAAGAGAGTTGACGAGAAAGGACTCCACTTAGAAAACCTGGCGTCCATGAAGAACATCACTATTCCTCTAGCAGAGTACTGGGGTGATCGAGTAAGCGTTGTTGAGAACTATTATGTTAAAGGGGTATACGAGGTTGTAGCGGTTGATAAAGCCATGGCTTACCTCGTCGACCGCGAGTCAGGGGAGTTAAGGGAGATAATGCTGCCGAACATACCGTTCCAAATAAAGCAGGGGGATTATATTAAAATACTTGTTATAGATGATAAAGAGTACGTTGTGAAGCATACAGATTAAGGTGATGAGGCTGTCTAAAAAGAGCTCGAGTGAGCCAAGCAGTAAGGAACCCCCTCTTCCGGTTGAGGGAACCGTGATATGCGGCGTGATTAAACACCTAGGTGGAGACTACGTTCTAGCGAAGTGCATTGACGGGGTTGACAGGAAGCTCAGAATACCGGGTAAGATGAGGAGGCGTGTGTGGATTAACGAGGGGGACATAGTGTTAGCGGGGATATGGGATTTCTCGCCTGAGAAAGGCGAGGTTATGTATAAGTATGGTAGAAGTGAGTTGGAGAAGCTTATGGAAAAAGGGGTTGTATCCAAGGAGTTCATAGATGCGATTAGTGAACTTATATGAGCAAAGAATATGAGAAGCGTATTAAAGATGACGACCTATACGAGACTGTTGAAGAAGTCTTCGATAGTAGGACAGTTCTAAACGTAGTCGAGCTGATTAGGAGGAAAATAATTAAGAGATTAGCTGGGACGATAAGCTCTGGGAAAGAGTCGAGGGTCTACTTAGGCTACACGTATGATGAGAAACCCGTAGCCGTGAAAATATACCTGACTAGTAGTGCCGAGTTTAGGAAGGGTATTTTGAAATATATTTCAGGAGACCCAAGATTTGCTGGCTTCTCTCCACGGAACACACGCGAGCTCGTGTACACCTGGGCTAGAAAAGAGTTTAGGAATCTAACGAGGCTCTACGAATCTGGAGTTAGAGTTCCCAAGCCTATCAGCGTCTACAATAATGTCCTCGTAATGGAATTCATCGGTGAAGACGGGTTAAGGTATCCTCTTCTCGTGGAAGCTTACAAAGACCTAGAGCTTGAAGACGCCGAGAGAGTTTACACTAGGATCCTCGAAGAGGTTGAGAAAATGGTATGCAGAGCTAGACTTGTCCACGGTGACTTGTCAGAGTACAACATAGTGGTCACCCCAGACGTAGATATCTTCATAATAGACGTGGGCCAGGCTGTCGACGTTAACCACCCAAACGCCCTCGAGTTCCTTAAGAGGGATCTCGAGAGAGTAGAGGAGTTCTTTAGGATCAAGGTAGGGCTTAATATTACGGCGGACAGTAATAAGTTGATCGAGGGCCTGATGAAATGTCTGGGGAAGAGAAAGGTAGAATAATACCTGGCGTGACAAAACTCTACGAGAGAATCCCCTTGGATAGAATAGGCGTCCTCGTGGGGAGTGAGGGGCGTGTTAAACGCGAGATAGAGGAGAAGACGAGGACTAAGATAACTGTTGATTCAACCAGCGGTATGGTTATCATCGAGCCAGCATTCATGTCTACGACAACGTTCGAGTTGATGAAAGCAAGGGATATAGTAAAGGCCATAGCAAACGGGTTCCCACCAGATAAGGCTATGAGCCTGCTTGGAGAAGACCAGGTTTTGATCATAGTGGAGTTGAAGCAATACGTGGGGGACAAGCCGAACCACCTTCAGAGGATACTCGGCAGGGTGATAGGGGAGGAGGGTAGGGCGAGGAGGATTATAGAAGAGATGACAGGAACATACATCTCGATCTACCAATCAAACATAGCTATCATAGGCGACTACGAGTCCGCCAACATAGCTAAGACGGCCGTCGAGATGCTTATCGAGGGTAGAAGGCATAGCACGGTGTACACTTATATCGAGAGGGAGATCGAGAAGCTTAAGAGGAAGAGGATGAGAGAGTTGTGGAGACCTCGAGAGATGGGTTAGCCCTTAGTATGGAACCTCAGAAGCGGGCCTCGTCAGCATTAGCGTTCTATGCTTAAACCCGGATTCCATCTTCATCGGTTTCCTAGCCAACCGTTTAATAACTTTACCTCAAGATATAAATTTGGTTGCGTAGCACAACGTGTTTTACCCCTGGGGGAGAGTAGTGAGCTCTTTGGAGCAAATCTTTTCAGGAAACTATGTTAAGATTATCCCTCGCGTGGACTTAGACTCGATTATAGCAGCAAGTCTTTTACTCCATAATTTGGCTGAGCGGGGGGTGGAGGTTGTTGTTAACTTCGATCTCAAGAATGTGCTTGAAGGAGGGGTGGAAGGGGTCTTACTATTGAATTTACCCCCGCCGAAAAACGCTAAACTACATGTGGCCCCCCGTCAGCAAAACTCCACGGTGACAGGGTCTATAGTGTACGAGATGGATAGGAAGTTTGGGGTTTCAGTATGGGGTAAAATGCTCGCGATCTCTATAGGTGTGTATGATGGGTATGACATAGGTAAGGAGGGTTTTAGAGGGGTTGAGAAGTCTATTTTAAACGAGCTTTTGACGAAAGGCGTTATAGAGCAGGAGCTCGGCTTCAGGTTTTGGGGTTATAGGAGGGTTAGTATTGCGAAGGCTTTAACCAGGACTATTAACCCGCCTCTACCAGGTTTAACTGGTAGAGAGGATTCTGCTGGGAGAATCCTCTCAGAGCTTAAAATACCGGCTTCCGTGAGGGCGTCTGAGACAAGTATAGAGCAGGACCAGAATGTTTTAAGGAAGTTTATCCAGCTATTAGACTCAACTATAATTGGCGACAAGGCGTTCAAGGAGAGGCTTCAGAGGAGGCTAGTCGGCTATGTTTACACTACAACGATGAACGGTGTGTTGCTAGACCTTCTTGAACTATCCGCCTCGCTCTCCATATACATGAGTCTCCTAAAGGAGTCTCCAATACACCTACTCCAGCTTTCAATATCCCAGAAGCTCTTGTACGACTTTTTGAATATCTACGAGGAGACGGTTGATTCTATTGCCATGTCTTTGTCGAGCGTCTTCGAAGCACCAAATAAGATAATTGAATTACCGGATCCATTGGTGAGACCCGAACTGGTTATCGAAGCTGTGAGGTTTATACTCCCGGGGGAGGTGAAGAAACCGTTGGTTGTGAGGAAAAACGGGTATTTAATGACTTCAGTGAACGAGCTTCTGAGAGCGGGCTTCCCGGTTGAAGAAGTCTACTCGCACTGCGACCCATTACAATTATGCTGGGTTAAAGAAGATGGAAGTCTCGTTAAGACTTAGCGTGAGAACCTCGTTGAAGGATGCTAGATCGATATACGTGTCTCTTAAGCCAGATAACGAGTACCCGGGCCCTCATCTACAGATATACGACTACATCATAGAGGAGGGTGAGAGCGGGGTTTATGTGCTGGAGGTTAAATGCAGCTCCTCGAGTACGTGTCTCAGGAGTGTGAGAGGTGCTATAGATGAGGTCTTATCGCTGATAAACCTGTTGGTTAAGATGGATGGTCTACTCGGTTGAAAGCTTAAAAGCAAGTATTTTAATCTGCTTAATTACCCGGGAAGAAGGCTGGTTTAAATGTCGTCTAGGAAGGGAGTTGTAAAGGATAAGTGGAAGATGAAGAGATGGTACAACATTGTAGCCCCACCGCTATTTGGCAACGTTGTTTTAGCATCTACTCCGACAGATGACCCTCTTAAGTTGATCGGCAGAGTTGTCGAGACAACATTATATGATTTAACAGGTGACATATCGCAGGTGCATGTGAAAATATACTTCCAGGTAGTGAACATTGATGGCGAAAACGCTTTAACGAGGTTTAAAGGGCACGAGCTCGCGAGGGATTACATGAGGAGCTTGATAAGAAGAAAGAGCTCTAAGATTCAGGGTATATTCGATGTCACAACAAAAGACAACTACGTTCTCAGGCTGTATATAGCGACTTTAACGAGTTTCAGATGTAATACAAGCCAAAAGAGGGCGATCAGGAGAATAATGAGAGACTACATACACGAGAAGGCGTCTGCTCTAACATTAGATGAGCTGATCAACGAGATACTAGGCGGTAAGATCTCCGCTGAGATAGCTGAGAAGGCGAGGAAAATATATCCCATACGTAGAGTCGAAGTCTACAAGAGTAAGCTACTTATGATACCTGGCCCCAACGGTCTTCAGCCAGCTAAGGTTGTGTCTCCGATCCAGAAAAGCGTCGCCTAAAAATTTTAAAATAACTCGGATTAGACGTTTTATAGTGGTGTATTTTGAAAGCTGTCATACTCGCAGCTGGTAAGGGTGAGAGGCTAAAACCCATTACTGAGACAAGGCCTAAACCCCTCATACCGATACTATGTAAGCCCCTTCTAGCGTGGCAGCTCGATTGGCTCGGGGGATTAGGCGACTTAATCGACGAGATCGTAGTAGTCGTCGGGGAAATGAAAGATAAAGTAGTGGAGTTTCTCTCCAAAACCAACGCTATGAGGCGGGTGAGGGTTAGAGAGCAAAAAGAGCAACTAGGGACAGCGGACGCTGTCCTGAAGGCTGTGGAAGGCTTCGACGAGAATGAGGATGTGGTTATCCTGTACGGTGACGTCTACCTGGATTCACCCGAAGTCTTGTATAGAGTTGCTGATTCCAGGGAGAACACTATACTGGGTGTTGAGGTCGATGATCCAAGCCAATACGGTGTCTTATTGGCGAGAGGGGACGAATTGATTAAAATAGTAGAGAAGCCGGGTGAAAGATACTCCAATATAGTTAACGCTGGAATATACAAGATGAGGGTAGGGGATATACTAGCCAACAAGGACATATCGTTGAGTCCACGGGGTGAACTAGAGTTCACTGATATAGTCAACAAAATAGCCGAGAAAACAAGTGTAAAGGTGGTCAGAGCGATGAAAGGCAGTTGGATAGACTTAGGTCTGCCTTGGCATGTTATAGAAGCAAATAAAATGGCGCTGAGTAAGCTGAGAGGGCAGGTGGTCAAGGGCTCTATAGAACAACCCGTCTATATAAGCGGCGACGTTTACATAGGTGAGGAAAGCTATGTTAAGGCTTTCACATACATAGAGGGTCCCGTTTACATAGGGAGGGGTGTTAAAATAGGTCCTACAGCCAGGTTGAGACCTTACACGGTTGTTTGTGAGGGGTCGGTTATAGGCTTCTCAGTGGAGATTAAAGAGAGTGTTATCTTCGAAAACGTCCATGCAAACCACCTCTCGTACATCGGGGACAGCGTTGTATGCGAGGGAGTAAACCTGGGTGCTGGAACCATAACAGCTAATCTAAGGTTCGATGAGAAGAGTGTTAAAATGAGAATTAAAGGCAAGGTGGTGGACAGCAGAAGGAGGAAGCTCGGTAGCGTGATCGGGGCATGGGTTAAGACGGGTGTTAACGTATCCATTATGCCGGGCGTCAAGATCGGCTCCTACTCGTGGATCTACCCTGGGGCCGTTGTGAAAAGCGATGTACCCCCGAAAACAATATTAAAGACCGAGACAAAGACTACTCTTGATGTGATGAAGATTGAAGATGAACATCGACGAGTTCAGGAGGAGGTATCCTCATCTAGCCCGTGAAATATTGGAATCATCTAATAGTGGAGGTCTTAAACTAACCGTAGACAAAGGGTTCTCAGACCCCTGGCAGGGGTATTTACCCAATGTATCCGATTACCTGAGAAGGTGTAAGAGCGAGAGCGAGGCCTACGACGTGATCGAATACCTTGTTAAACGTGGGGAGCTCTCGGTGGATGAAGGGGAGGAATTAAAGAGGACTATTAGAGAACAAGGTTTAAGATACTTCGGCGAGAGGAAGATGGACGACTACTATTACAAGGTAGCCAAGTCGTACTGGAAGTCTGCTGGGAAAACAAGTATATGAAAACCCTGATACTTCGCTTATTTCCTGGCCTTCGCTGAGACTACCTTAATCACATCGCCGAACTCTATGACATAGTCTTCTCCCACCCTTTCCTTTGTCCGGGCATTGATAGCGTAGAGGAATCCTTCTCCTAGCTCAGTGTGTATCATGTAGGCAAGCTCTCTCGCGGTGGTTCCCTTTGGAACAAGGTAGACGTCGGGCAGTATATTACCATGATGATCCGCGAACTTATTCGCGTCTTCAACCGGGTAAACAGGGATTAAACGTAGCATCTCTAACACAGCCTTGTTCACCAGGGTTTGAACACCCGTGCTACCGTAGACTTTTAGAACGTTTTCTTCAACTAGTTCGAGAGCCCTCTTGTATTGGGGTGTCAGCTTTCTCTCATCTAGTATCTTGAAGCTAGGGTCGCCTGGCAGATAGCTTAAGACCCCTTCCTCAGCGAGCCGCCTAAGAAGAAGCTCTGCAAGCGAGCTTACGGGGACAACGGTGTTCTCCCCGAATATATTCATCAATCTCCTAACATTATCTCTCGCCTCGGGGATGTCTATCTTATTAGCCGCGATAATAATAGGCTTGCTCAGCTTTCTAACAGCAAGGCTGAAAGACCTAACATCGTCTAATGTCCAATTCTTCAGGTTTTTCCCCTCTAGACCCGTAGCTCTGAGAGCCTCGACCACATGTTGTTTCCTAACGGAGAGTCCTGAGAGGTTTCTGGCTAAGTAGTCAACTTGGTCCGCGACATTAAGCAGCCCACGTTGCATCTTAGTTTCCCAAAGCCTCTTTACAACACCCCAAAACCACTCGTCGATCTCCGCTTGTATCAACCTGGCTTCCTCAACAGGGTCAAACGAACCCGGCTTAGCAGGCTTGCCCTCGGGGTCTGTTGACCCAGAAGCGTCGACTACATGTATCAAAATATCTGCCTGCCTTAGATCATCCATAAACTTGTTCCCAAGACCCCTCCCCTGGCTGGCACCGGGGATTAAACCAGCCACATCCATGATTTTCACGGGCACAAACCTCTCCCCTCTGATGCATGCCCCCGACCTGGGATTACAGGACGGTAGCCCCAACTCGACGTGAGCGCATTTTATCCTAACATACCCTACTCCCACATTCGGCTCTATTGTGGTGAAAGGATGGTTTGCTATCTTGACTCTAGCTAACGTCAACGCGGAGAATAGGGTTGATTTCCCCACATTAGTCTTGCCTACAACTCCAATAACCTTCTCTGGTGGAGGCATACTATTCCACTACACTCGAAAAGAGCTGGTTAACTGTTTAAAAGGGATGAGTTGTTTAACCTTATATAAGTTATTTAACCCTGTCTAAGGGTTTAGTGAAGAGACAGGTAGCGGTGGATTGAATGGCTAAAAGCATGTACCATTACATCGCGATGCTGTGGAAGAAACCCTACGAAGGCGAGATGAGGGAGTTGATGAGAGAGAGGTTGATGAAATGGAGGAGGGAGCCAGCTATCATTAGAATAGACAAGCCCACTAGACTTAATAAGGCCAGGGAATTAGGTTACAAGGCCAAGATCGGCTTCATCGTGGTGAGAGTTAGAGTTAGGAAAGGCGGGTTAAGGAAGATGAGGCCTATTAGCGGTCGGAGACCGAAGAGAATGGGCGTGTACGGGTATGCACCGGCTAAAAGCATTAGATTAATAGCCGAGGAGAGAGCAGCCAGGAAATTCCCGGGTCTCGAGGTATTAAACAGCTACTACGTGGGGGAGGACGGGAGGTATAAATGGTACGAGGTGATATTGGTAGACCCCCACCACCCATCTATCTGCAGAGACCCAGATATAAACTGGATTTGCGAACCGCAGAATCGGGGAAGAGTCTTTAGAGGCTTAACCAGCTCAGGCAAGAAGATGAGGGGGTTGAGGAAGAGCAGGGGGTTGAAGGGGACACACAAGTATAAGTGGAGTAAGAAGGATAAGGAGAGGAAGCTGAAAAAGAGGCATGAGGCAAGTAGAGGAGCAAGGGAACCTTGGAGCAAGGCTGGAAAGAAGTAGGCTTTCAAATCAGGGAGATAGAGTTCACAACACACTGTCACGCAACCGAGGATTGCTTGAAAGTTAAGACGGCATTGTTGAACGCTCTCCCCGTGGAAATAAGGAATAACATGAGAGTTGAGGAGGAAGATCTCGAGGGGTTTTACGGTAACAGGATCAAAGTGATGAAAATGAAAGTTGTAGAGGAAAGCGTCAACGTCTTCAAATACATTCTCGATAATCTAAGTAGGACAGATAGATCTCTCCTCATGGCATCACTGGATTTAAGATTTGACCGGAGAAGCAATAGGTTTTTCTTGAGGCTTGATAAGCAAGCCCTATACTCGGGTAGGATGGTCTTGAACGACTCAGATGACGTGGTTAAGGTTGTAGTCTACTTCAAGGGGTTTAAAGATGTGGGTATTTTGAAAACGATGCTTACTTAATTATATTTTACCCGGGGCTTTGATTATCTAATACCGCTCTTTTTCAATCCATGGTGGTTTAAACGCTTATCGATTTATGGATTCGGAACCCAGGCTTAGACTTGGTTAAGGAGGGGAAAAGACTAGGATATAGAATTATCGCCGCTGAAGGCTTAAACGAGGCTACCGTGATCGAGGGCGTCAAGGTGCTCGGGAAAATAGTCTTTGAACTAAGTGGAATAGAGGAGGCTAGGAGGTTGCTTGCAGGCTCGAAAAAGTCGGGAGTGCTCGTGAGCGCCGTGCCCTTAACCGTTGAGACAGCTAGATGGATTGCCCATGACAGGCGTGTTGATACAATCGTCATGACATCGAGAAACATAAGCATTTTCGATAAGAAACAGGCATCGGTGATGAAGTATTATGGTAAACCTCTCGAGGTAACTTTCACAGAGATATCCAAGTCCGGCGAGGAGATCGTAGGGCAATTCGCGAGGAAGCTCAGGTTAATCTTAGGTAAGAACATCCCCGTTATAGTTTCAAGCGGAGCTCGTGAAATAGTGGAATACCAGCACCCTATGGTCGTATCGAGCTTCCTAGCAAAGCTTTTGGGTTTAGACTTAAAGACCGCCATGTCTTTGATCTCGTTGAACCCATACAAGGTTGTCTCTAAGCTAGGTGTCTGAAGTGGAGGTCTACCAGGCTCTAACTTTACTATCCCTCGTGCTTTCAACGGTAGCAATAATCCTGGTCGCCATTATCCTACTCGGCTCCCGAGGCCTGTTGAGGCATTTGCGGAAGTCTCTTTTAGGGAAGAAGGCCGTCAAATATAGGAAGAGGTATCTCGCCGTACTGTACTACCCACCCGGCTTCTTTAAGACACCTGGGGAACTCGAGGCGGCTTTAAAGGAATGTGTGAGGCAGAGCCTCGGCTTAATATACTTGAGCGGGATCGACCCCAGAGTCGTTTTCATAAACCCTAAGGAGAGCAGGGCTATTATAAGGTTCAACGGTGAGTTTAAGACAGAGTTGCTGGCGTCTCTAGCGGGTGCAAGTAGACTAGGATTTAAGATAATCCCCATAGGGGTAGCCGGGTCTTTTAAATCAGCTAGAAAGAAACTCTCTTAAAGCACGTTTAATAGCTTGTGAAACAATAACCCAACCTCAGATGATGAAGCCGCTCCATAGTGAAAGGTGAAGACCTCGCGACGAACTGACATAGAGCTTCAAACTTAAAACCCGTATTCGATAAAAATACTAACCGGGTGCGGGGGTGCCCGAGCTAGGCCAAAGGGGGCGGACTTAAGATCCGCTGGCATAGGCCTGCGTGGGTTCAAATCCCACCCCCCGCATCAACTTTTACACTCGCTTGGACGAACTCAATTCTTATTAATCCCTTGAAATATCGAATGTATTCAAGTGGTGGTTGAAAGTGAGCTTCGGGTTGTCGGCTGCAGCCTACGATAGGGCTATAACAATTTTCTCGCCAGACGGCAGGATATACCAGGTCGAGTACGCTTTCGAATCTGTTAGAAGAGGCTGGACGACGATAGGCTTAAAGAGTAGGAAGGCATCAGTGGTGGTTGTGGAGAAAAAGAAGATCTCGCCGTTGGTCGATGAAAATCAGATACAAAAAATATTCAAGATCGACGACCACATCGGATCCAGCTTTGCCGGTATAGCTAGTGATGGTAGAGTGCTAATTGAGTACGCAAGGCAGGAGGCCTTGCTCCACAGGCTCTACTACGATGAGCCAGCTCCAGTTGAATACATTGTCAAGAGGGTCTGCGATGTAAAGCAAGCGTACACGCAACACGCTGGCGTGAGACCTTTCGGCGTGGCGGTCATATTTGTCGGTGTCGACGAGCAGGGGACGCAATTGTATATGACGGAGCCTAGTGGGAGGTATCTCAGCTACTACTCGGTAGCGGTAGGTGAGAAAGCTAATGTGGTAAGCGAGTTTATGGAGAAGAACTATAAGTATGATATGGATGTAAAGGAGACGATTAAGCTCGGTATTCAAGCTATAGCGTCTATTATCGAGGGGAAGCCTTCCAGCGAGCTAATTGAAGCGGGCTACGTCGATGTTGATGCCAAGAAGTTTGTGATCATGAGTAGAAGTGAGATAGACAGCGTTCTGCAAGAGCTAGCAAAAGAAGGAAAAATCAAACTGTAGCGATTTCACCTCAACTCGCTCTTATCCTCGCGGGCACGCTATGAGTGGGGATGAACTTATTTTACCCGGTTGTTTCTTAGAATCATAACGTAGTAGGATGCGTGATGTGTTTTGACAGATAAGTATGTTATAGCTAGACTAGAGGAGAAGGGCCATAGATTTGAAGTGCTTGTAGACCCTGATTTAGCGTTGAAAGTTAAGGAGGGGAAGAGCGTCAACGTAGACGAGCTTCTCGTCGGCGATTTCATCTACAAAGATGCGCGAAAAGGGTTGAAAGCCTCACCTGAAAGCCTTAGAGAGGTGTTTAAAACCGATGATATAAAGCAGATAACACTGGAGATCGTGAAGCGCGGTGAGATCCAGTTAACCGCCGAGCAGAGAAGGAGGTTTGCCGAGGAGAAAAGGAAGCAGGTCATCAATCTTATAGCTAAGAACGCTGTCGACCCGAAAACTAAGCTACCTATACCTCAGAAGAGGATCGAGCTTGCTCTCGAGCAGGCCCGGGTTTCAATAGACCCATTCAAGCCTGCTGAATCACAGATCGAGGAGATAGTGTCGAAGATATCTAGGGTTATACCCATAAAGATTGCCAAAGCATACGTTAGCGTAAGAGTACCCTCGGAGTACGCTAGTAGAGTTCACAAGCTTCTAGCCCAGATGGGTGAAATAAAGAGACAGAGTTGGATGAATGATGGTAGTTTATTAATGGAGATTGAAATACCAGCAGGGATGCAACAGGAGTTATTCGATAGGGTGAACGGGGTAACAAAGGGCTCTGCCCAGATAAAAATAATAAGCGTGGGATAGTATATGAAGCTCAAACTCTACGTTGCCGACAGGCAGATTGTGAGGCCGGGTGACACGCTGGCCGTGATCGAAGAAGATGGGAACCAAGGGTTCAAGAGGATACCTGAGAAGCACATATACTTGGTGGACAACAATATATGCTCGGATGTCTTCGGCGTGGCATCGGTCTCTGAGAATGATATATCCGTTATACCATTCAACAGTGTATACTATCCTAGGAAGGAGGATGTTGTAATAGGGATAATCGAGGGTATCGGCGTAACATCGTGGGAGGTTGATATTAGAAGCCCCTACAAGGCGTATTTAAATGCGAGCGACGCGATCGAGAATTTCAACCCGCTCTACCACGATTTAAAATCATACCTAGACATAGGGGAGATGATTCTAGCTAAAATAGTAGCTTTCGACAGGACTAGAGACCCCTTGCTTACGATAAAGGGGAAAGGTCTCGGTAAGATCATCGAGGGTATTATTATAGAGGTGAAACCCAGCCGGATTCCAAGAATAATCGGGAAGAAAGGCAGCATGTTCAACCTCCTTACTTCGAAAACCAACTGTGAAATGACGGTAGCCCAGAACGGTTTTGTCTGGGCTAAGTGTCCTGATGAATATAGAGGCGAGGTTTTAACCCAGGCTATAAAGTTAATAGATGAGAAGCCCCATGTAAGAGGGCTAACTGAGGAAATAAAACAGTTCCTCGAGAAGAAGCTAGGTGGTTAGGTGTGTCGGAATCCAAGCCAAGGCTGATACGCGAGGATGGGCTGAGAGTTGACGGTAGGAAGCCGGAGGATTTAAGGCCTATCAGAATGGAGATAGAGGTTTTGAAGAACGCTAATGGTTCAGCTCTCGTGGAGTACGGCGGTACTAAAGTTATAGCTGCTGTATACGGCCCTCGCGAGGCGACTCCCAAGGCTGTCCAGCTACCTGATAGGGCTGTTCTAAGAGTGAGATACCATATGGCGCCGTTCTCGACGTCCGAGCACAAATCTCCTGCGCCGACGAGGAGAGAGATTGAATTGTCGAAGGTTATAAGAGAGGCCCTTGAAGCGGTAGTTTTCACAGACCAGTTCCCTAGAGCCAGCATAGATGTATTCATTGAAGTTCTCCAAGCCGATGGTGGGACTAGAACAGCGGGGTTAACAGCCGCCTCTCTAGCACTCGCGGATGCTGGAATACCGATGAGGGATCTGGTTGCGGGCGTAGCTGTGGGTAAAGTCGACGGCGTGATAGTTCTAGATATAAACGAGCTTGAAGACGAGTTCGGCGAGGCCGATATGCCGTTGGGCTACGCGGCTGGTGTTGGCGAGATAGTGCTCCTGCAGCTAAACGGGGTTTTAACCCCGGAGGAGTTTAAGAAAGCTGTTGAGCTGGGTAGGAGGGGTGCTGAAAGAATATACGCGCAAATGAAGGAGACGCTTCATAAAAAGTACCTTGCCATCTTGGAGTCGTGAGGTGCGGATTATGTCTATAACGCCTCAGAGAGAACCAGTCATGCCAAAGCTTAGAGCCGAGAACATTATCAAGATGCTGAAAAAAGGTGAGAGGGTAGACAATAGGGGGTTACATGATTACAGGAGTATCTCGGTGAGCATCGGAATAATAGGTAAAGCGGAGGGGAGCGCTCTAGTTAAACTGGGTGGTACACAAGTTATAGCGGGGGTTAAAGCTGAGTTAGGCTCCCCTTACGAGGATAGGCCGAACGAGGGGGTTCTACAAGTTCACGCCGAGTTTGTTCCACTAGCATCCCCCTCCTTTGAGCCAGGCCCACCTAACGAGGAGGCAATAGAGGTTGCTAGGGTTATAGATAGGAGTCTCAGGGAGCCTAGGGCGATCGAATTGTCTAAGCTAATCGTACAACCGGGAAGGCTCGCCTGGGTCATCTACGACGACGTATACGTTATAGACCACGATGGCAATATACTCGACGCCGGTATGATTGCCTCAATGATCGCGCTGGCTGTCACCAAGTTACCCAAGCTAGATATATCGAGCGAGGGTGTCAAAATAAACCGGGACGTTAAGGAAACACCATTACCATTAAACACGCTTGTTACAACCATTACAATGGGGGTTCTAGGAGATATTCTGGTGGTTGATCCCTCATTAGAAGAGGAGAGCGTCTTAGATACCTTCATATCTATATCAGTGGACGAGAAGGGGCGGATAGTTGGGCTCCAGAAAAGGGGCTTGAAGAGTATAACACCCAAAACCCTGGACTCAGCGGTGGAAATAGCTTTAAAGAAGGGTGACCAGGTGTTAAGTTTTATAAGGAAGGTTATAACCAGTCCACAAGAGTACATGAAATGGTAGGTGATGCTGGTTATGGGTAGGACAAAAGTTGTCGGGCCGGCGGGCAGGTATGGCGCGAGATATGGTGCCACACTCAGGAAGAAGGTAAAGGGCATACTCGTAAAAAGGTACTCACCACAGCAATGCCCGTTCTGCGGGTATACTGGAGGGGTCGTAAGGATATC
The DNA here is from genome assembly GCA_009904025.1 of Thermogladius sp. Lineage (GTDB taxonomy): Archaea > Thermoproteota > Thermoprotei_A > Sulfolobales > Desulfurococcaceae > Thermogladius. The sequence continues at coordinate 15,236 of WYEE01000071.1, forward strand.
AGTTGGCTTGTGGACATGCAGGAAGTGCGGAGCGGTTTGGGCGGGTGGAGCGTACTATCATAGGACAGAGCTAAGCAAGTTTTTCCCCAGGGTCGTGGTAAGGGAGTAAAAAAAAGTGTTTTTAGTAACAACATCGCACCGTCCTAGCCAGAGGTTAAGATCGTTTATAAAAGACCTGACACTAATACTACCCGGCTCGCTCCGAGTGAATAGAGGTAAGAGAAGGCTAGCGGATCTAGCCTACTTAGCCCTAGCGAATAATAAGAAGTATGTTATCGTGGTCGACAGGTGGAGGGGAAACCCGTCTCTTATACGCATATACACTTTGAACATGGGTGGCGGAGGGGATTTAAACCTGGTAAGATATGCTGACATAGCGTTGGCTGGAGTAAGGTTGTCGAGGGAGGGAAGTTTAAAGCTGGCTAAACCTGTAACCGGTTACAGGGAGGTAGATTACTCAAAGTGCTCCAGCGATAAATGCCTTGAACTCTCAGGATTGTTGACAAGCCTGCTAAGGGAATTCTTAGGCAAACATCCGGGTTATAGGCTGGTAGTAGGCGATGAGAAAAACATTGTAACAATTAAATTAATGACTGAAAATGAACGTGATATCGGGCCTTTGATCAAAGTGAGGGGTTTCAAGGTTTATGGAAAACAAGGTTGAACTTGAAATTAGGGGGATCGACGAGAAGACGTTGTTATCTCTAAACGAATCTCTCAGCCCGGAGATAAAAACCCTACCTGAGCCGTGTAGGGGAGAAATAAGCATAGAGGGTAATACGCTTAGGATATTTGTGTCATGTAGTAGAATAGGTCTTTTAAGAGCCGTCGTGAATAGTATTATAAGTACCATAGATATGCTTATCGAATTAAGGAAGGTGGCTGAAGATGAGTGAGCAGAAACTCCCACCGGAGGTTCAACAACTAATAGCTCAGTACCAGGCGATGAGGGAGAGCTATGTTAAAGTTGATTCCGAGCTGAAACTAGTCGAGGCTGAGATATCTGAAATAGACAACGTCCTGGAGAACCTCCAGTATCTCCAGAACTCTACCGAGGTATACAAGCTGATCGGCCAAGTACTAGTTAAGAAAAGCAAAGATGAGGTTGTCAAAGAGCTTCAGGAGAGGAAAGAGTTATTGAATTTGAAAAAAGAGAAGTATAAGAAGCAGTTGGAAGTATTGGGAAAACAGCTGTCAGACCTGGAGGTTAAAATTAGAGAGGTATTAAGCAAGTATGGGCTCGTCGGCCAGAAGCAAACCTAAATCGCTTGGTTTAAGACTCGAGGATATCTCTGAGAATGATATCGAGGAGATAGCGTTCAAGGTGGAAGAAGCTGTTAGAAAATATATAGAGGAGAGGACTGGTAGACGCGGGGAGGTAGAGGTTGTAGTCAAGATATCAAGGGATGGAGAGAGCTTAAACATTCTCATAGATGTTGGGTTAAGGGGAGGGTTGCCCGGGAGGATCCCCGACTTAGACTCTCTGCTGGGGGACTCCATTAGAGTGGGGAGGATGGAGTTCGAGAAGCTTATTATCGGTTTTTCCCGGGAGGCATCTTAGAAACACGAGTTTTAAACCCCTTCTAAACATGAGGTCTTTTAGGCGTACATGTAAGCGGGGTTGGTTTACGGATGGTTAAGTACAAGCAGACGAGCGATGTGTTGAAGATAATGAAGAACTTGGAGCAGGTTAGGAACATCGGTATCACAGCTCACGTTGACCACGGCAAGACGACTCTATCGGACTCGTTGCTGGCTATGGCCGGCTTACTCTCTGAGAAGATAGCCGGGCAGGCCTTAGCATTAGACTACCTAGATATAGAGCAGAAGAGGCAGATGACGGTTAAAGCAGCTAACGTCAGCTTGTACCACGAGTATAAGGGGAAACCCTACGTCATAAACCTGATAGACACGCCTGGGCACGTGGACTTCCAGTCCAAGACTATAAGGGCGCTTAGAGTGATTGATGGAGCTATTGTTGTAGTGGATTCTGTAGAGGGTGTTATGACCCAAACCGAGATGTACCTTAGAGTAGCCTTAGAGGAAATGGTTAGGCCGGTGCTGTTTATAAACAAGATAGACAGGCTGATTAAAGAGCTCAAGCTCTCACCCTCGGAGATCCAACAGAGGCTGGTTCAGATAATCAAGGATATAAACACGTTGATAGCCAATTACGCTGAGAAGGAGTTCAAGAGTGCTTGGCAACTTGACCCAGCTAAAGGGCAGGTGGTCTTTGGTAGTGCGAGGGATAGGTGGGGGTTCTCCGTTCCCATGGCGCAACAGAAAGGCATAAAGTTCAGCGATGTGATAGATGTCTACCAGAGGGGTAAAGAAGCTATACCAGAGCTACAGAAGATTGCACCGCTTCACGAGGCTATATTGGACGCGGTTGTCAAGTACATACCCAACCCTAGGGAGGCCCAAGCTTACAGGATCAAGAAGATATGGCATGGAGACCTAAACAACCCTGTTGCCAAGGCGATGCTTGAAGCAGACCCTAATGGGCCGTTGGTAATGTTGGTTAACGATGTAAGGGTAGACCCTCATGCAGGGCTGGTTGCCACCGGGAGGGTTTACTCTGGTACGGTGAGGGCTGGTGAAGAGCTTTGGCTCGTCAACGCGAGGCTGAAGCAGAGGGTTCTGCAGGTAGGCTTGTACATGGGTCCGTATAGGGAGCTAGCCGACGAGATCAGCGCGGGCAACATAGCAGCAGTACTAGGACTAGATAAAGCCAGGTCGGGTGAGACGGTTTGCTCTCTCGGGGTAAAAGACACGATGACCCCCTTCGAGAAGCTGAGGATGATAACTGAGTCTGTTGTGACAGTGGCTGTAGAGCCTAAAGACCCCTCTCAGCTAACAAAGCTCATAGACGCCTTGCATAAGCTGAGCATCGAAGACCCTAGCCTTATCGTTAAAATAAATGAGGAGACAGGCGAGTTCCTGCTAAGCGGTGTGGGAACATTGCATATCGAGATCGCTCTAACCCTACTCAAAGACCTCTACGGCTTGGATGTAGTGGCGACACCGCCTGTCATAGTATACAGGGAGAGCGTTAGGGCTGGTAGCAGGGTGTTTGAGGGCAAATCTCCCAACAAACACAACAAGCTCTATATCAGTGTAGCCCCACTCGACGAGAATACGATTAGGCTTATACAGGATAGAATTGTCACAGAAGACATGGATCCCAGAGACAGAGCTAAGATCCTGAGGGAGCAAGCCGGCTGGGACACTGATGAAGCCAGGAGGATATGGGCTATAGACGACAACATAAACGTCTTTGTGGACATGACAACGGGTGTCCAGTACTTGAGGGATGTCAAGGACACTATAATCCAAGGGTTTAGGCTGGCTATGAGGGAGGGGCCGCTAGCGATGGAGCCCGTGAGAGGAGTTAAGGTAATATTACACGACGCCATCATACACGAAGACCCGGCTCACAGGGGTCCAGCCCAGTTGTTCCCCGCTGTGAGAAACGCGATCTACGCGGGGATGCTGACCTCCAGGCCGACTCTTCTAGAACCCATCTTGAAACTAGATATAAGAACACCGATGGAGTTCATAGGCAATATATCGACTATTATAACAAAGAAGAGGGGTAAGCTCATAGAGG
>WYEE01000120.1 GCA_009904025.1 Thermogladius sp.
AGAACCCCGCTCTCATCTACTATGAGCACGCTACTTACATTATTAGCCTCCATCAACCTCACAAGCTCGCTCACATCTGTGTCGGGGTATGCTGTTACAGCGTTCTCACGCATGACATCCCGCACACTAATAGAGTTGGCCTCCCGGATATCCCCGCTCGTGCACTTCTTGAAAACCTCGTGCGAGCCGTAGTATCTTATTACGTCGACCACTGTGAGGATGCCTACCACGGCCTCGTCTTCAACTACCGGAAGACGTCTGAAACCTGTGGCAACCATCTTTTCCATAGCGTTCTTCAAAGAGCTTTCAGAGCTTATTGTTATCACAGGCCTTGACATTATCTTCGATGCCTCTACCCCGGACTCGTAGAGTCCAGACAAAACTTTTACGAGGTCGTGTTCCGTAATAACACCTACAACCCCTCCCTCACTGTCTACTACCGGGAGGAAGCCCACGTTGTAGACGACCATTTTATGTAACGCGTCGTATATCTTATCCCTGGATACCGCTGTTATAACGTTCTTCTCATATATTGATTCAACCGCTTCTTTACCTAGAGCCGAGTATATGCTATACCCGTGTTTCCGCTCGATGATCCTATACAATGGGCCTCCTCCGAGGTAGTTCACTACGTGTGTAGCCAAAAGTATTCCATCAAGCTTATCTCTCTGTGAGACTATTAGACCCCTGTAACCCTTCGCCATCTCCTCAACAGCCTTCATGATCGGCGCTGTTAAAGGTATTCTTACGGCCGGTTTACTAGCTATAACCTCAAGCTCTCCTTCAACTCTATATATCTTATCCGAGAAGTTCGGTGAACCATCGCTTCTAAGCCAGCGATAGTGATCCTGCCCTCTCCTGGGCTTAGGAATCCTTGATGCTATACTCTTCACCTAATATGATATCGCATTTAAGGCAAATAACCCTAAACACCGGCCTTCTCAGGAGCCACCTGACCGTAGTTCACGCTTACAAATACTATATGGCTACCCCTGATCAGTGCTCTACCGTACCTAGCGAGAGGTTTGCCGTCGGAGGATGTCTCCTCGCAATCGCTTAGAACAACATTCATTGTTGGGTCAACCATCTCCAGGTTACCAATATACTCGTTCCCGTCTTTAACGCGGACGAGGACTACCTGGTTTACAGCAGTCCTCAATACTTTCAGAGGCGAAGGGTTTCTCATACTCTTGGACTGGCTACTCAAGCAACCACCTCGTCCACCGAGTATCACACACATAATTCTCTATTGTGACGTTTTAAACTATTTGTCGCCCTGGATATATACAAAGAACCGGTCGACTCTGAAGCCTATCTCCTGAAACGAGGGGTCAATGCTCCCCGGTGTTGGCGAGGTGGATTTATAGTGTTGTGAAACAACAACGATATGAGCAACCCTCTTCAGCTCTGAGAGGGCTCTCCGTTTATCCTCGAGGTTGTCCCACACAGTTATCGAGTATGCTATGTCGAAATAATCGTCGATTACAGGGGTCTCCTCGATGAACGCGACTATGGATATGAATCTCGGGTCTCTCACCTTTGATAAGGCCTCTCTAATCATGCCCTCACTAGCATCCATGCAAACGTACACATTGAAGTTCCCGGCCTCATTACCAGTCATGTAGTCGAACAACAATGCTGTGCCACATCCAGCGTCTAAAACTCTCTTGAATCCAGCTAGTAGACTCTTCTCTTGAAGGAAAGCGTACTTGGAGAACTGCTCGTCCCTGTAAAGCTGGTCGTAGCTCCCGGCAGTCGCATTGTAAAATTCAACGACCGACGTATTTAAACAATCCTCCAACTCTACCACGCTTCTTCAAGTACTCTAAAACCCTCTTAGGGTCGATATACCTCCACTCTAAACCCAGTCTTCTAAGCGAGTCTAGTGCTGCTGGAGTAAAAGACGGCGCTACTAGAACACCTCTAGGCTTACACCCCTTCTCCTTCTCAACCGACACCACATACTTGTACAACTGATAGACGGCGTCTCTGGTAGCTGTACCCCGCTTCACTTCGACAACCATGTACCTACCCGCGGAATCCTTTGCGAGGATATCTATAACGCCTGTACTAGTCTTCACTTCCCTAGCCAGCGTCTCCACCCTCTCCTCTAGGACGCCTGGATTCTCGAAGATATAGTCCCTTAACTCGTCTTCATCAAAGTACATTAAGAAGTTTCCTCGATCGATCAATTTTTGTCTGATGAAAATATTTATTCTACTGAAAGTTATCTTCAACGCTTCTCTAGGCTTATCTCTAACAGCTATAATAGACAGCCTCCCGTCGGGTTCGATCCAGGATTCTATTGAGTCCGTGTCTGGCTGGTAGTTGACAGGCTGAAATCCGTAGGGCCTATGCACTATAACCGATCCATCACTTTTCACCAGCACGATTCTCTCCCCGCTAGCCAGCCTTGTATAGCCTCTCCCCTCATATTCTACCTCGCACTCTCCGACTATGATGAGAGTGTCCTTGAGTCGAGTCCAGTTTTGTATTTCCTTCAAGACGTCCTCTAGATTAGGCTCGTGGAGGGTCTTTATCAATCCCCGCAACCATTAGAGTAGAGTAGTGTTTTGGTTTAAAAGTGGTTTCGATGAGGGTTGAGCTCTTAGGGTTTGACAGTATGGGTACTAGGGGTATGGCTGTTTTCCTCGAAGTTAACGGCACAGCGATTTTCATAGACCCCGGGGCGAATTTAGCACCGCGGAGATATGGTCTCCCGCCCCATAGACTGGAATTGGAGATGTTGGATAGAACACTAGGCAGGATCTACGAGCTAATGGGGGAGGCGGAGCATGTTGTCATAAGCCACTACCACAGAGATCACTTTCTCTATAGGAGGGGTGAAGAAGACTTCTACACAGGTAAAAGCGTCTACGCGAAAAACTATAGCAGAGACATAAATTTCAGCCAGAGGTCAAGGGCTTACAACCTCTTTGTAACGAGGGGTGTCTCGAAGAGGGTTAGAAAACTCGAGTTCGCCGATAACCGTTCTTTCAAAATAGACGAGGATTTGTCAATAGAGTTCTCGCCCCCTATGCCGCATGGACCTGAGGGCACGCGCCTAGGCTTCATCCTCTATACCGTTGTTAAAACAAGTGAGGTAACTCTCGTGCATGCCAGCGATGCTCAAGGCCCTATTTCAACGAGAGGCGTGGATTTCATTAAGAACGTCAGACCCAACATACTCATCATAAGCGGGCCACCAACCTACCTCTCTCAAAGCAAGGTAGAGCAGAATATCGTCGATGAGGGGATTAAAAACCTCGTCGAAGTAGCAAAGTCGATGCCTGACAACTCTACTATCATAGTAGACCACCATCTGCTCAGGGACCTCGATTACAAACAAGTTCTCAGGGTAATTGAAGAGGCTGTATCTTCTTCGGGTAGACGGATTAGAGTGCTGACTGCGGCCGAGTACATGAACCAACCTGTGAACCAGTTGGAGGCTAGGAGGAGGGAGCTTTGGGAAAGCCAGTTATAGTGATCGAGCATTTAGAAGAGGGTCTGAGCCCGTGGCTCATATTAGAATACAGGCATGTAAGCATGCTCGCCGGAAGGGACAACCTGGTTTTCACCAATGTACCTGTAAAATACAATAATATTCTCGCAAGGTATGGTAGAGTCGTCAACGAGAGCATTGTAGATTTGGTTAAGAAGAGGAGTGTTCCACCAAGAGAGGTGATCATACTTGACCCAAAGGCTTCTAGGAGACTTGAATACAGCGATTTCGGAAAGGCAAGGTATTTTATTATCGGGGGCATTCTCGGAGACCACCCTCCCCGCGGTAGAACATACGAGTATCTGACTTCGAGACTCCCCGAGTGCGAGTCAAGGAACATAGGCGATAGACAGTTCAGTATAGACGGATC
>WYEE01000070.1 GCA_009904025.1 Thermogladius sp.
AAAACTCTTCATAAAAGTAGCGTGCGGAGATGTAAGCTCTCTCCAAGTCTCTTAACACAGTCTTGTACTCCTCGATAAACCTCACCACACCCTCTCTATTCCAGCTCTCCGCGAGTTCCAATAGGAGTCTCCTAAGGGAATGAGACCTAGCGTAGGAACCCTTCACTTCGAGGAGCTTCGCTTTAATTAGGAGTTGAAATCCCTGCTCGAGGTGGAACATGGAGATGTCGTAGTCCCCGTTCTTAAAGTCGAACTCTGCGTCGCGTCTAAATATTTCAGCTCTATTCAAGAAGAGTTCGATTTCCTCTCTCACTCACTACACCGTTCCATTGTCTTCTACTAGATATTGTTTAACATAACCAGGTAAATAAACAGCTTGATGAAGAATGTCACTAGATGTCCTCTACTTTTAATCAACCTATACAAAAATGGTTTAACCTAGTTTAACCAAAGGTGGGCTAGGTTTGACTTTGAAACTTCGCGTGGGAAGGGAAGGCTACATTATTATTCCAAAGGAATTGAGGGATAATTTGAGTCGAGGAGGTTGCCAAGCTGATCAAGGAATACAGCATTAAACCGTCTCATGCACTCCGCATAGCAGCTATGAAAACACATAGTATACTTCTCATAGGATCCGAAGACAGGGAGTTTGATAAAGTAAAAGATGTAAAAAGGTTGTGGGTAGTCTAGACTTTCAAGATTTCCCAGAGGATACTATGAGGAAAACTACTTCGGTGATGACGCTGCGTATTGTCCTCTTATCTTGCTTGGCCACCAAGATCTCTTAATCGTCTTAGTTTTATAGTAGCTAAGACGCTTTGTGCGGGCTAAGTTTAAAAATAGGCTAGGCAGTGATAATATTTGGTGGGTGGGATTTTGTCAGATACGGCGGGCTTTGAAGTCAAAGTATCTAAGAAAAGATTGCTCACGCTTCCCAAAGCTATTGCGGATAAAATGGGCATAAAGGAGGGGATGAGGCTTAGAATGTACATTGAAGGCGAGAGGATAGTTATTGAACCAGTTAGAGATGCATTCTGGTACGCGCTCCACGGTCCTAAAGTAGGGTATATAAGTTTTAGAGAGCTTGAAGAGGAGAGTGAACGTGAACAAGAGAGATTACAAGATTCTGCTTGACACGTCTTTCCTATTGCCTTTCATAGGGTTTAGGACGGATGAGGCTGTGATGAACAGCATAGAAAAGTTAAGAGGATGTAGAGTTTACTTCAGCGAAATAAGTATTCTGGAGGCACTATGGAAAATAGTGAAGAAGATACGTGAGGCGAGTAGCGGAGAAGGCTACAGCGACAAGAACCATGTGGTGGAAGCAGTTATTGAGGGGGTTAGAGTGATCAGGAGGGACTTCAATAAGGCTGAAATCACTGAGAAGGCTGTAAGAGAGGCGGTAAAACTTTACTTGCTGGGCCATAGAGATTTAGTAGACAATATCCTCTATGGTATAGCTGTAACGCAGGGGGACATGAGGTTCCTGACAATAGATGAAAAACTCAAAGACTTCGTTAAAAGCAGAAACCTCGAAACCCGCGTGTTCATAGAGCCGGCTGACTTATAGAGAGGATACTTGACCAAGTCTACTACTGCGAGACTCGCTTCTCGAGCTATAACCACTCAGGGAAGACTCCCATCCTTGAGGCTTCAACGATCACGGGTTCTCCCCCTCACAGGGATTCGCCAATATTGAGCGAGGGTTGAAAGAATAAACCTATCAATTATCACGCCTGGGTCGATGTATATCAGCCTTCTGCGATGAAGCTGAGGGAGGGGACATACCAAAAGAGTGAACTGGGCATTTAAAGGATAGTGCGGCGGCCGGGATTTGAACCCGGGATTTCCGGCGTGGCAGGCCGGCGTCCTAGTCCAGGCTAGACGACCGCCGCCTAACATAGCTATATTCCCGGGCTTTCCTTTTAAATCTGCCTCCGCTGGATGAAATAGTCGAGCTGGAACCATAGCTTATTAAACTGGATTCGTGGAATCCTAGAGGCCTCCTCCTTGTCGTAGACGGCCTATTTTCAACCGCTTTTTTGCGGCATTGTCCACTGCTGTATAAAAACAGCTGATGCAAGCTATATCCCTGTATTGGGAGGCGGGGATGGTGTATAGCTGTTGCCCGGTTGCCGGCCAGGGTTGAACCCTGTGCTTTTAGTCACGTGCAGGACTGGAAGATCCTCGTGGTGTAGAGAGGAGGTGGGCGATGTCTTATTTGAAATTGACCCGGATGTTAATGTCGTGGAGACAGGCTTCCCGGATGTGCTCTTAGTCTGCTCTAAGCTGGATGTAAACCCCGTTTACAATAGAGCCAGAGCCAGTGAGTACGGTTTCGTTGAGAACATTATTCCAGTCCACGGTGTTTTGAGAGATCTAGGCGGGCTAGGGGAGGTCTTGGGCATGCTGGTTGGTGGTGGCGAGAAGGTGAAGGTGAGGGTCAGAGCACTAGGTGTTAGAGGGCTTTCTACCAGGGTTTGGGCTGAGGCTGTCAGCTACCTTGAGGGGAGGGGTGCTGTAGTTGATCGCGAGGCCGAGGTATGCGTTCACATCGTCTTGCTCAAGGATACCATAATTGTTGGTAAAGCCCCCTGTAAACCTGTTTTTAAGTAAATCCCGATTAATAGAAGACTGAAAGTTTCGGGATGAAATTCTGATGAGCGAGGATGTTTGGAGGATTATAGAGGAGGAGGTTAGGAAACCGTCTATTTTCAAGAGCAAGGAGAGTTTAACCCCGGAGTACATACCGGACTCCCTCCCACATAGAGAAAAAGAGTTGAAAGAGCTCGTCTCCTACTTCAAGCACCTGGTGACTTCACCCGGGAGTTTATCCCAGAGAGTCCTGTTGATAGGTGGTGTAGGCACAGGTAAGACAGCCACCGCAAGGGTTTTCGGCAGGGATTTCACAAGGTTTGCCTCGACTAAAGGCTACAAGGTGAGGTATGCTCATGTCAACTGCCATAGTAATAGGACACTGTACAACGTGATAGCCGACATGTCTAGGCAGCTCAACGCGCCTCTCCCCTCCAGAGGGTTGTCGGCTAGGGAGATGTTCGAGGCCCTCCTAACATACCTTGATGAGACAGACCAGTACGCAATAGTCTCCCTGGATGAATTCCACTATTTCGCAAGCCTAGCCGGGAGGGATGCCGTCTACTTCGTTGTTAGAGCATACGATGTTTTCGAGACACCCGTGAAGAGGTTGAACTTCATATTCATATCTCAGGACACGGCTAAACTATCCCTTTTAGACCCGGCTCTAGAAAGCTACCTGTTGAGACACATGATCAGGCTGGAGCCTTATACTTCAAGCCAGCTATACGACATATTGAAGTACAGGGCTAGCAAAGCCTTCTACGACGGGACATACGATGATTCAGTACTGAAATTCATAGCAGAGTACGAGGGGTATGACAAGGGTGGCGGGGGTAACGCTAGGCACGCCATCGAGGTGTTGATGATAGCTGGCGTAATAGCGGAGAGCGAGAGGGCTAAGAGGCTGAGCCTAGACCATGTTAGGAAGGCGATCATGAAGGTCAGCAGGGATATCCTGAGCATATCCGAGGCTATAAATTACAGTAGCCTACACGAGCTTCTAATACTGCTATCTACCGTACGCTTACTGAGGAGGACGGGTAAACCGTATGTGAAAATAGGGGATGTAGAGAAAGAATACGAGATCGTGTGCGAGAGCTTCAACCTGCAACCAAGGAAGCATACACAGGTCTACGAATACGTGATGAACCTTAAGAAGGCGGGTGTTATTGAGGCGAGGTCGAGCGGGAAGGGGATGAAGGGTAGGACAACGTTGATGGGCGTGAGCTACGGGC
>WYEE01000092.1 GCA_009904025.1 Thermogladius sp.
TCTTGAATCAATTCTCAACAGCTGGGGTCAGGGTAGAAGGCTATAACGTATACACATCCGGTGACCTAGGCGAAGTCGCCGACATAGTGTTATCTGAGCCTCTGAGCGAAGATTTCTTCGACAAACTATACGCGGATTTAATGGATAAAAACTGCATGGTTGTCCAGCTTAGATCCGAGAAGCCTGTTTTAAGAATAATCCCTGTTAGAAAAGGGAAGTCTAAGTGGAAGCTACCGTTGCTTCTAGTAACGTTTGCAACCGTCTTTGCTACAGGCTACGGTTTATCAGCATCGTTTTACACTAGCATGCCTGAGGTTATTGTTTGGGGCTTAGCGTACACGGCAATTTTCATATCAGCACTGGCCGTCCACGAGTTCGGGCATGTTCTCGCGAGCAGGAGAAGTAGGGTTTTAATCGAGGGGCCTTTCTTTATACCGGCCCCGCCGATACAGTTAGGATTCATAGGTACCTTCGGTGCTGTCATCAATATGAAGACTATACCCCCAGACAGGAAGAGCCTTTCGAGGATTGGGATATCAGGCCCGCTGTTCGGGTTCCTAGCTGGTTTAGCCATCGCTCCGGTAGGCATACTTTTGTCTCAGCCGATTACTATTCAACAAGCGCAGGAAATGGTGGAGGCCGGGCAGGCAACGCCTCTCATGGGTATCCCTCTAGTGCTCCAGATACTTGAACAATTAGTGGTGCCCCAGGGCTACACTATACTCTTGCACCCTCTAGCGTTCATAAGCTACATAGTATTCCTTGTGACATTCCTTAACCTAATTCCAATAGGCCAGCTGGACGGCGGACATGTTGTAAGAAGCTTCATGTCGCCGGCACTATATGATATAATTGGTTGGACAAGTATAGCGGCTCTTCTACTATTAGGATTCTTCTACAGTTTCTACCTTTGGATCGGGGTGATAGCGCTAGTATTCAAGTTGATCTTCGGGAGATATCAGCATCCAGGCTCAGCGAATCAGTATAGCAGGTCGCACAGCCCCATACACTTAGCCATGTACTTGGCCCTACTCGTCTTAACAGCACCTATCCCATAGAGGATACTCAACCTCTACATGGTTTCAAGGACGGTAACAATAGCATGGTGGAGCATGTGCAGAGATATGTTGATTTATGGTCTATCAGAGGGAGAGTTGTCGTTATAGCGGAGAAGCCGAGGGCGGCGGGTAAGATAGCCGCAGCCATACTACCCAACTACCGTAGGACCATACTGCATGGAGTACCAATCTACGTTCACAAAGGAAACGGGTTGGAGGTCATCGTGGCTAGCTCTGTCGGCCACATCTACAACTTAACCACGAACCAGACTGGATACCCGGTTTTCACATATGAGTGGGCTCCACTCTACGTCGTTGAGAAGAGGTCTTCTTACACGAAGAGGTATCATCTTGCTCTAAGCGAGGTGTGCAAGGGCGTAGACTATTATGTCAACGCTTGCGACTACGATATAGAAGGCTCTGTCATAGGTTACCTCATAATAAAATTTCTCGGTGATCTACGCAGGGCTTTCAGAGCCAAATTCTCATCGCTAACCCCCGTAGAGTTGAGAGAGTCTTTTAGAAAGCTAACAGGATTGGACCAAGAGATGGTTGAGGCCGGCCTAGCCAGGCATGAATTAGACTGGTTGTGGGGTATAAACATAAGCAGGGCTCTAATGACAGCTGTCGGAGCGGTTACGGGTAGAAGAGTTGTATTGAGTGCTGGCAGAGTGCAAACACCCACACTAGCCCACGTCGCCGCGCAGTTGAGGGAGAGGAATCTGCATATCCCATATCCTCTGTTCACATTAAGTATTGTAATTGAGAAAAACAACGTTAGGGTGACTGCGACCAGGCTCAAGGGATCTGTTGACTCGAAGAACGAGGCTATGCGTATAGCCTCATATATCAGACAGAGAAAACAAGTCCACGTTGAAGAGTATAGTGAGGAGAAGTTATCGGTGCCACCGCCATACCCGTTCAACCTCGGCGACCTACAGGAGGAGGCTTATAGGATATACGGTTTCAGCCCATACAAGACACAGGAGGTTGCTGAGAGGCTCTACCTAGAAGCTTTGATAAGCTACCCTAGGACCAACAGCCAGAAGCTACCTCCCACCCTCAACTATAGGAATGTTCTAGCGCAAATCGCTGAAAACCCTGTCTACAGGAGCCTGGTAAACCAGTTGCTTTCTGAAACACGAGGATACCTGAAGCCGAGGGAGGGCCCTAAGGAGGATCCAGCGCATCCGGCAATATACCCGACCGGTGTTAAACCACCTGCCAATCTACCTTCAGAGATGCTTAAAATATACGATCTCATAGTCAGGAGATTCCTAGCAGTCTTTAGCAAACCGTTTGAGATAATTAAGCAAAAAGCGGTTTTTTCAACTGGTCTACCCGGGGAGCTATTCGCTAGTGAAGGGCAGTATCTGGTTAAAAAAGGCTGGTTAGCATATTACCCCTTCTACACTCCGGCTGAGAAAAGACTACCCTACTTTACGAAAGGCGAGGCTGTGGAATTAATCGATGTCGTCTTGAAGAAGACAACGGTTAAACCACCTCAAAGACCGAGCAAGATGAGCATTCTAAGATGGATGGAGTCTGTCGAAATTGGGACCGAGTCAACGAGAGCCCGTATCATAGAAACACTGTTTGAGAGAGGCTATTTGAAGAATAGTTCTAGAGGAGTGGATATAACGGATCTAGGTCTGGGTGTCATAGAAGTTATAGGGGAGTTCTTCCCAGAGTTGGCTAGAGTGGATTTAACCAGGATGTTCGAGAAGGATCTAGAGGACATCAAGCTGGGTAAAACCACGAGATCTCTTGTGGTTGAAAAAGCGAAGCAAACACTTCTCAACCTACTTAAGAGTTTCGAAGCGAGGAAAGAGGCTGTGGGAAGAGAGTTGGCTTTGAGGCTTGGGATAGTTAAACCGGTAGAGAAATGCCTTCTCTGTAATAGGCAAGTCTACGCTAAGAAGCTGTGCAGGTACCACTACGAAGCTTACAACAGGCTTTTAGAAGGATACAATGAGTGGAGGAGGAGAGAAGAGGTGTCATTCAATGATTTTTTAAGAGTGGTCGAGAAGTCTAAGACGAGTGGGAAATGGGTTGCAGAGGTAGCTGGCTTTATTCTTAGGGGAGGCGACTTAGGTCCCGGTTAACTCATGGTACCAAATAGCGAGGTAGCCGATGTAGGGTATCTTAAGGGTGAATCCCTCCATCGAGAAGACGACGCCTATCACCCTGTTGTACGAGACCCCCACAGGCTCACCATTGACTACGTCGAAGTATATGAAGTCGGGTATTGGGTTGTTGTCTCCTTCTGTAACATAGTAGTAGTCGCCGTTAACGATCTTCACGTCTATAACACGGTGTATTATTAGCTTATTGAAAACCCTGTATATTATGATGTCTCCAACCCTGATATCCGCCGGTGGGGGACGGTAGGCGAAGACGAGATCACCCTCTCTGAGGAGGGGGTACATGCTTGAGCCTTCAACCACTGCGAGAGTAGGCTGGGAGTAGGCGACCTGCTTCAACGATATGAGCAGCAGGGCTAAGAGCAGGACTAAGAGTACGCCCACCAATATTTTCGTGGGGCTGAAAGAGGCGTCCTTCAAGTCTCCCCCTCACTGAGTATTTCATCTGCGTCGAGGACGATCTCTTTCGGCTTCCTCTCCTCTTTTTCCTCCACTTTCTTACCTCCCTCTATTTCAACGCTGGTTCCACCCACCTTAAGTTTGCTGACGGTAGCCCTCCACCTGTACCCGCACTTATTGCACCTAGCCACACCCATGACGGTAATAGTTATCCTCCCCATACTATCTGGTAGCGGTGAGACGAGTTGCCATGTTTTCTCGACAATGATATCGGTGCTACCGCATCTAGGGCATGTCAACCGCTTACTCATAGCTCCCCCCATAACAGGGCGATTAGTGCTATGTATAGGATTAGTGGAGCTAATAATGCTGACGCTAATCCGCCCATAAGCTTGTTTGAGGTAAAGTACGTTGCAACAGATAGTAATCCCGTGATCACTGGGTATAGTGTGAAGCCGTGTTCTAGCGAGACAACCGTTACTGCGGAAAACATCAGGGTCAAAGGGTACGACGTGTATATAACCTTGTTCTTGATTTTCCCAAAATGGGTTACAGTGTAAGCGACGTATGCTGCGAAAACCAAAGTTAAAGTTATTACTTCCCAGACTATAGCTGAATACATAGCTTACTCCTCGAAGGTGGTTTAATGCACGTGTTGTATCACTCAGAGTATGATGAAGCGTACTTGATAAAAAACGTTAGAGCGAGGTGGGTGCTAGATAGCAGGGGGAATCCAACAGTCCAGGTGAAGGTTGTTACAGAGGGACTAGGCGTAGGGGTTGGTTACGCACCCAGCGGCGCTTCAACGGGCGTGCATGAAGCCGTTGAAGTAAGAGATGGTGGTAGAGAGTTCCACGGGAGAGGAGTCGGGAGAGCGGTTGAAAACGTGAATAAAATGATAGCGCCCGCAATCATAGGTATGGACTCGAGGAGGCAGCGTGAGATAGACATGAAGATGATCGAAATGGATGGCACTAGAAATAAAGCTAGGATCGGCGGTAACGCTATTGTGGCCACTAGCATTGCTGTGGCGAAAGCAGCCGCCTCAACAATGGATTTACCGCTGTACCAGTATATTGGTGGGAAGCAGGCAGACCTATTGCCTGTGCCAATGTTGAATATAATAAACGGTGGTGTCCACGCAGGCAACAAACTCGACTTCCAGGAATTCATGATTGTTCCAGCCGGCTTCAACGCTTTCAGCGAGGCTCTGAGGGCGAGCGTGGAAATCTACCATGAGTTGAAAAACATCTTGAAGAATCGCTACGGCTCCCAGGCGATCAATGTGGGCGATGAGGGCGGATTCGCGCCTCCATTGGAGAAGACGAAAGAGGCCCTGGATCTATTAGTCGACTCGATTAAAGCAGCGGGGTATTCCCCGGGCGACCAAGTGGCTCTCGCAATAGATGCCGCTAGCTCGAGGCTGTTTAATCGTGTTAAAAACGTTTATGTCGTCGAGGGTCAAGAACTCTCCGTTGACAAACTCATCGACTACTACTCTAACCTGGTAAACGATTATCCTATAGTTGTTATTGAAGACCCGTTCCACGAGGACGATTTCGAGGCTTTCGCTAAGTTTACAAGCGAGTTCTCCCACAGGATTCTGGTGGTAGGCGACGACCTCTTCGTGACAAACCCCGAGAGGCTTGGTAAGGGGATATCGATGAGAGCCGCCAACGCCGTCCTCGTCAAGGTCAACCAGATTGGCACGCTCACCGAGACATTCACGGTTGTAGATATCGCTAGGAATGCTGGGTATAGGACTATTATAAGCCATAGGAGTGGTGAGACGGAAGATACAGTTATATCAGACCTTGCTGTAGGGGTTAGGGCTGGTTTAATAAAGACAGGTGCTCCCGCTAGAGGGGAGAGGACATCGAAGTATAATAGGTTGCTTGAAATCGAGGAAGAGATTGAAAAACCGAAATACCCGGGCTTCAGCTTGTTCCCGAGAAAACCATAGGTCTTGCTAAAAAACTATGGTAGTATGAGACCGAGCACGATTAGGACTAGAGCTGTCACAACCATTAGCTTCAGGAACCCGCTTACAGGGATGTTTGGTAAGGCTTTTATCAGTTTTATCAACCCTACTACAGCCATCGCAATCACCATCACTAATATTATCGCGAACCCGATGAAGAATAATACTGCACCAACCCCACCGGCACTGCTTAGGGCGTTAGCCATATTGCCCAACACTTGTGACACAACGCCTAGACCCATTTCCAACCCCTCCTTAGATTCGCTAGGCAAGATTTAAAAGGGGGGTGGCCTTTATGGGCTGTATGATGATGAAGGTTAAAAGCGTGGGATGCATAAAGGCGATGCCAGGCACCAGGCTTCTGATATAGAGGAGTCGCCGTTGATCTTCTCGAGAGGTGAACACCCTCCCACCTCACCAGGATCGTCTAGGGTGTTAAGTGTAGGCTTGGATAAAAACAAAATTTTTAGAATAACCTTTCACTCAACCCCTCACAACATGAATGCAGTATAGCCCGGCTATTTATAACGGATCTCAATTGGGATAAGAGTTTGATAGCGAGGTGGAGTTATGGATATACTAGTGGACCAGGTAGATGAATATTTGGGGAAGCCTGTTATAGACCCCTACAATAGGAGGCTTGGATATGTTATTGGATTCTATAGTGACGCCGATGGTAGAGTGAGAGCCCTGGAGATAAGTCTCGGGGACGTGGAATTCAAGCAATTAGATATAGAGAGGTTTAAGTTTGAGAATGGGAACATAATTCTACTACCCGAGTGGGAGTTCCTGGCATTGCAATTAGAGAACAGGATTCTGAGGCTTAAGAAGAGAATGGCCGCCCTAGAAGAACTAAATGCTAGGAAAGACCTCCCCAAGCATGCCTACGACTCATTCAAGAAGAACCTCGAGGAGAGTTTGATGAAGGCTAAGGAGGATGCTAAGGCTGTCAAAGAGTTGTTGAGGAAGAGGATTCACGAGCTCGAGGACAGTATCCTCGAGTTAGAGAAGGCGATGACGAGTATTAAAGTCAGCTACCTCTCAGGGGAGATACCCGAGAAAGCTTATAAATCAGCGAGCGAGCATATAAGGAAGCATTTAGATAGTTGCGAGCTAGAGAAGGAAAGCGTGAAACAGCATTTGGATAAAATAGAGGCGCTGGAGTCTCAGCCTGTGGATTTGTCAGTTAAATCAACACCTATTCCTCAAGCACAGGGTCAGCCTGCAGGCCAACCCATCCCCGTTGTGGTACTAGAAGGTAGTCAGTAATATCGGGATAAGACTCTGACGGTTTTTTAAAAGCCTTCCTAAACCCATGTTTCCAACGGCAAGGTGTTAAGCTTGTCTATGTCCGGCACTATCTCGCGAGGAGGAATATTATCGAGAATCGTGTGGATGTTTAAGCCAAAGGATCCAACCGTAAAGAACCTCTACGACGCCATCGTCATATTAGACAGGATGATCAACGGGATAGAGTCCTCTAAGAGGAGTTTGAAATCAGCGTTAGAAGAGCATTCTAAAAGGTCGAAGATGGCTGCCCAGGATGGTAAATCCGAGTTCCAAGCAATATTCGACGAGGAGATGAAGCACATTTCAAGCCTCATCGGGATTTTCGAGAAAGTCTCATATGATCTACTAAGAGTGAGATATAGGCTCGAGACCCTCACGCTCGTTGAAGAACCTATGAAGATGTTGCCAGAGGTAATCAGGGAGCTACAAGATGTAAGGCCAGAGGTCGAGAGGATAGCACCTGAGCTGACGAGTATGTTGAACGAGGTGGAGAGGAAGGTGGCCAGTATCATGGCAGTATCTAATATGGAGCCGGTTACAACAACTATGGCTATACCTAGGAGAGAAATCCAGGAATCTCCTATAGAAGCAAGGATTAAACAACAGGTTCAACTACCTCCCCTACCTCCGCAGGAGGTACCTACCTCTAGTAACCAGAATAGACAAAACTTAAGTAAGAAAGCTACACCCGAGGTAGCTGTACCTGTGAACGTAGTGGCCCACTGGCTTTTAGACGAGATTAGAAGCAACGGTGGTCTCCTGGATATTCAAACGTTCACCCTGAAATACAGGGTTGGTAAAGAGAGGGTTTTTGAAGCGTTAAGGATTCTTGAGGAGAAGGGGTTAATCAAGGTCAAAAGGTATTAAAGACCTGTTTTTCCGTGGGGGTGCGCCATATGGCTATGCATTATCTTGTCGAGAAAGGCACAGAGTACGCTAAGCTGGCTGTAGAATTAGATAAGAAGGGTGAGTACGAGAAGGCTATAAAGTACTACAAGACTGCAATAGAGTTGTTCTCGAAGTATCTCTCGCTCTATCCTGATAACTCGCTAGCCGACTTCTACAAGGATTTGATAGCCAAGTACAAACTTAGGATAGAAATTCTGGAGAAACACATGGAGAAAGCTAGCGTGCCAGGTGGATCCGCCGCCGAATCAGCTAAAGACGATGTTGAGGTCTTAATGCCAGATAAAAGAACTAACAAGAAAAAATTCGATGATCTCGTTGACTTAGAGGAGGTTAAGAAAGCTTTGAAGAGAGCTGTGGTCTACCCTGTTAAAACACCACAACTATATCCGCTGGGTTGGCCGAGAGGGATACTTCTCTTTGGGCCGCCTGGTTGCGGTAAGACAGAAATCTCGATCGCGCTAGCCAACGAGATTAACGCCGCTTTAATAAACGTTAGCCCAGCTACCATCATGAGCAAGTGGCTTGGTGAAGCAGAGAAAAATGTGGCTAAAGTATTCGATAAGGCGCGGGAGATCGCATCCAGCGGGACGCCTGTAATAATATTCATCGACGAAGTCGACGGGTTATTCCAGGAGTACAGCGATGAGGTTGGAGGGGAGAAGAGGATGAGAAACCAGTTCCTTATGGAGATGGATGGTTTAAAGGAGAAGGGGAGTAGTACCCTCCCCTTATTTGTGATAGGTGCAACAAACAAACCTTGGAAACTGGATATCGGCTTCATAAGGAGGTTCGAGAAGAGGGTTTACGTTCCTCCACCCGACAAAGAGGTTAGGAAATCACTCTTCAAATATTATATCGACAAGCTCTCGAACGTATACAAGGCTGATGAGCTGGATCTAGATAAGCTAGCCGAGATGACGGAGGGCTATAGTTCAGCCGATATAGCATCAATAGTGAAGGAGGTTCAGAACAATATAGCTGAGGAGCTCAATGAAAAATCAGATGGTAAGAACACACCCACAGTTGAGAGAAAACTCACCATGGACGATTTCATCCAGGTCATTAACAGGAGGAAGCCGAGTATATCACCTAAAATAATCGAGGCCTACAAGATATGGTATGATCAGCATGGTGCGTTGTAACGTTAAAACATAAACTGTTAAAAGCCATTATTTGTTTCGAGGCAATGAAGTAAGTCATGCCTCTTGAGCTGGTGAAAGGCTCAGGGGTAACCGAGCCGATGAATAAATGCCTGCTCAACGTGTGGGAATGATCGGGCTACAGACAACTTTACTCTTTTAGATGGATCTCAACGATATCTTTGTCCATTAGAATATGGTCTAATCCGACTCGTTCCCCAGGGTACTTCGAGGAGGGCCCCCACACCCTGGCATAGTGGAAATTCTCAACGAAATCCTTGTGGATTCTCTTAGCGACGTCGAGCACTGTAGCCCCCCTCCTCAATATGAGAGGTTTATCCGACACACCGCTATTAGGGGACTTCGTGTAGACCCTTATGATCTCGAGCTCTTTAAAAATAAGTTCCCCAAGCTTCCCCAGGCCTAGGCCTGTTAAAGCTGAGACACCTAGTACACTCCCCTCTACATCCGTGTTTTTCCTCAAGTACTCGACTGCTCTCTCGCCCCCCGCGTCAATTTTATTGACTAGTACTATAGAAGGTTTGTATTGGACGTTCCCGAATATAGCGTGCTCTACATCGTCTAACGTGACTCTACCTATAACCCTCACGTGGGCGTTGTGTATATTGTACGAGGCGAGAAGCCTCTTGACGTCCTCAATAGTTGCGTCCACGAGCTCCCCCATCATAGTAACTTTAACCCCGACTCTCCCGGTTTTATATCTCTCTATTTCCACTCTTCCCTTGGCTTTGGACAGGAGTATCCCTGCAGACTCGAGTTCGCCTCTTATATCTAGGTAATCCTTTACAACATCTCTTGTAGCATCTAGAATAATCATAATCAAGTCCGCGTTGCGACATAATCCTATAACACGATTGTTAAAGGGCCCTCTCCCAGGTAGGATAGGTGGCGTGTCCACTAGCTGGAAGTATATGTCCTCATATTTCAACATGCCTACTTGAGGGAATGTGGTACTGAAAGGGATCTCTGAGACCCTTGTTCTGGCTCCGGTTAATCTCTGGACCAACAGGCTTTTCCCAGAGTTAGGTAGCCCGACCAAGGCTACTTGGGCAGCACCTTCTTTCTCAACAAGGAAGCTGAGTCCCCTTCTCACACTCTTCTTCTTCCTCTCCTCTAATTCTTCCCTAAGCTCCGCAAGCCTCTTAGTAGCCCACTCTCTCAGGTTCTCAGTACCCTTATGCTTCGGTACAGCGGACAGGAATTCTTCTAACGCTTTAATCTTCTCCTCCGTAGTACGTGCCTCAAGCACCTTCAACCACTTTACCTTAGCCTCGGCTGGCAGGTTTGTTACCATCCTCGCCCCCACCTCTAATGAAATGTAGGAGATCGAGTGGGCTCCTATACCAGCTGGGTGCAAGGTGTTTAAGGTTCTTCCACTTTAATCTAACAATGAGAGGGGGGTTTAAGCTAGCATTCTCCCTAACCCACCGGATAGTCTTTGGGTCGGTTGAGTATCCCGAGCCATAATCACCGAACACAAGCTTTCCCGGCTTAATGCTCTCATCCCTAAGCGTCTTGGCTATAATACTCGCCATGGATACAACAGGGTACTTCGAGTCAGCGTTCGCCTCCATGACGAAGCGAGCCAGTTTATTTTCAAACAGCCTCCTAGAATAGGCTCTCAGACTACCTTCAGCGCCTTTCACCTCGTCAATATATATTTCAACCTCCTCGCCCCGCCATAATACCTTGGAAACCATGTGGAGCAACCTCTTGATAGCCTCGGAAGTAGTTGTGTTCAGGTTCTCCGAGTCAACTCTCCTAGTGTTAACGTAGAGTGCTATGAATGATAGTGGTAGGTTTCTTAGAGCGATCTCCCTAATCCTCTCCCTCTTCTTGGGTGAAAGCGTCTTACTATCCCTGACCCCTATCTCGCTTAGCATAGCTACATCCGTGTTGCGGATGACAATACATGAGACGACCATATCTCCTATTAACGGACCTCTACCAGCCTCATCTATACCTATTATAATTTTATTTCCCGTCAAGACAGTAATTTACCTCTTTAACACCGCTTGCTCTAACAAGCTCAATATAATGGTTGAACGTAGAGGAGCAGTCACAGTTTAAGACAAGCCTAGGAGGATACTTCGTGTAGATCTTCAACAAGTTCTCCTCGGTTAAATCCCCTACTTTGATAATCACCATGTCACCCCTTAATTCCCTCGCAACCTCTCTAGCAACATCCTCAACCTCTCTACTAAACATTAGAACTCTCCTCCAGCCACTGCTCTCAGCAAGGATAGCTTTCAAGCTACGGCAACCCTTAGACACTAATATCACGACATACATCTCCTGAATCCTTGGGCTACTCGTACCAGCTTATGTTAAAATATTTGATCAAACTTCTTATATTTAACTAGGCGAGGGTGTGATCGTTGGGTCGTTTCTTCGGGACGGACGGTATTCGAGGTGTGGTTAACGAGACTCTTACACCCGAGTTTGTTTTAAGGATGTCGTTGGCTATCGGGAGCTTCTTCGATGAGGGTGCTAAGGTTCTTGTAGGCCGAGATGCTAGGGCTGGTGGAGAGATGATTAAGAGCATTGTTATAGGGGGGCTTTTGTCATCGGGTGTGAGAGTCTACGATGCAGGGTACACGCCGATCCCGGCGCTGCAGTACTGCATCAAGGAGGGGGGCTTTGATGGGGGGGTTATGATCACGGCCAGTCACAACCCACCCGAGTATAACGGTATCAAGGTGATAGGGCCAGACGGTATTGAGATCCCGAGGGAGAGCGAGAACACGATCGAGGACATATACTTTAATACCAGATTCAGAACACCGGGTTGGAGGAGTATTGTAAGCGATGTCATCGATTACAAGATTTGCAATGAGATATACGTCGACAGTGTTGTCAAGCTGGTTGACAGGGAGGTTATATCAAGGGCCGGCTTCAGAGTCGTGATAGACCCGGTTAATAGTGTTGGAGCGTTGACGACGCCCAGGATCGCGATGAAGCTGGGTGTCCAACCAATCGTGATCAACGGGACTTTCAACCCGTACTTCCCTTCAAGAAACCCCGAGCCCACTCCTGAGACGCTTGTCACAACTGCCAAACTTGTGAGAGAATATGGTGCTGTAGCTGGATTCGCACATGACGCTGACGCGGACAGGGTTATAGTGATAGACGAGAACGGTATTGTACAGTGGGGTGATAGAACGGCAACTCTTCTAGCCAGCTATTTGAGGAGAGAGCGTGGTGAAAAAGGCGTTAAAGTCTTCACAGCAGTCTCGAGTAGCATGGTGGTTGAAGATGCGCTTAGGCCTCTAGGAGTGAGCGTCGTGTGGATGAAAGTTGGAAGCGTTGACATAGCACATGAGATGAAGAAGCATCCCGACGCACTCTGCGGGTTCGAGGAAAATGGGGGGTTCATGTATCCGCCTCACCAGTATGTCCGGGATGGAGGGATGACTATGGCTCTTTTCCTGGAGATGCTCGCGCGTCTAAGATCGAAGCCAAGTGAGCTCTATGATAGGCTCCCCAAGCTGTTTGTTGTAAAGAAGAAATATAGGATGGAGAGGGAGAAGGCTTTGAACGTTGTGGAAAAGGTGAAAGAAATGTTTAAACACGAGAGACAGATAACAGTCGACGGTGTGAAGGTGATTGGTAAGGGGTACTGGTTTCTCGTGAGGCCGAGCGGCACAGAGCCCTTGCTCAGAGTAATGCTTGAAGCCGAGAGCGAAGGCAAGGCAAAGGAGTTGATCGATGTGATCGAGGGGATTGTTGGGACTATTGAGGGTGAAAAACAATGATGAGATACTGGGGAGTGGACTTCATCAGATGCGTGGAGTGTAAGCATCACCCATTACAGCTCATTGTATTGGAGTCCGAGGAGCAGGATGTAGATACATCAGGCCTCGAATTCCCGATTTGCCGCAACTACTGCGCGTTTCTAAACAAGCCAGTGGTGAAGGGGGAGCGGTATCCATGCGAGAAATGCATTAGGGTAGGTATTAAAACGGGGGTCTTGTATTGCCCTAATTGTGGTAGATGGTATCCAATCAAGAACGGTATAGTCTACTTGCTACCAGACAAGAAGAGGAAGGCTGAGTCGGATATTAAATTCCTCGAAACCTACAAGGATAGGCTCCCGGAGAAAATAGTGAGGGAGGGGAAGCCGTTTAACTTACTCAAATCATCGTGATACTGAAGCTTATTAAGGAGCTTAATAATTGAAGCTAAGTAACGAATGTGGAAGTGAGATGTAATGGCAGACTTCTTCTCCAACCTAGAAGCCTGGGTTAAGAGGCAGCAGGAGGTTAGAGAAGGGTTTAGAAAAGCCGAGGCCGACTACAAGGAGGCTGATAGGCTAGCGTTGATACTGCTCTCCAGGATGGCCTTCCAGCACATGATGAGAACCATAGAAGCATTCGACCAGTGGTTGAAAGACCCAGCTATCACAGCCCACATGCCGAGGGAGATGCTGGTTGACTTATGGGAAAAGCTAAGGGTTCTACTGTATGGGTTAATAGATCTGGATATAGAACATACAAGTAAGTACAATGAGTTCCTGAAGAAACTATCCGCTGAAGGGAGGTTGAACCCCCTCCTGTTCTACGAGAAGGGAGAAAAGGAGTCTAAGAGAGTTCAGCTACAAATCTAAACCGCTCTAACCGGGGCGTCTCTTAACCTTTATTTCAACCTCGGCATCTACCGGTGCTATTTTAACCTTCAACTCGTTCACTAGCTTATCAATAACGTCCTTATCGTTTCTGAGAGTAGTCTCCAAGTGCTTGCCTAAGAATTCTCTCCCAAGGCTGCTAGCAGCCAGTTTCTTCTTCTCGTTTACTTCGACTAAACCCAGGTATTTTAGCACGGCTAGATCACTTGAGACATCCTTGCTAGTTGGCGTCTGAGCTATAACTACAAAATTGTAGCCTAAGTCGTATCCATTCTGTCGCATGTAATATAATAGGTGGAGGAGTGCTTTCTCGCTTATATCCTTGAAAAGTGATGTGATGTACAATAGTTTTACCAGCCGGGGGTTCTTCTCTACATCGCTGAGCGATACGATATGCCTCGTAACAATCTTCAACTCCTTGCTCTTAGTTGCTTGCGGTTGTTGAGGTTTCGACACGTTAACACCCGACTTCAAACTATTACTTTACAACCTTAAAATCACTAAAATAAAATCGACCTCAACTTCTTTAAGCAGGAGTCTGGATATAGCTCTTTGAATCACGTGATGATCAACCTTGTACAATGGAGCTGTAGCACGCGAGCGGTACGTGGTTGACCTGGTAAGGAGTGCTGTGGAAAAATACTCTCTTCCTAACACCATTCTCAGGGAGATCGAGGTTCTGTATGATAAACTTGTAAATCTTGAACTCTATATCCTCGACGCCGACTCAGCTCGGGAAACCTATTTAATGCTAGATAGAATAGCCCAGCTGGAGGTGGCGCTTGAAACCAATTTAGATAGAAATAGCGTGCTGATTTTACTAGAGGAGCTCAGAGAGTTGTTTAGGGAAACATACGCTTCAGCATTCAAGCAGTCTAAAAGACAGAGAGTTCAACTAGCGACCCCCCTTATCCTATCGCTCCTCGGTTACATGCTATGTTATCTAAACCTGAGCTCCCTCCCATTTATGATACCAGTGGGTTTAACTATTATTTCCCTCCCCCTATATTATAAAACTAGGTCTTTGGTTGTATCCTACTTGCTGGCGATTACAGGAGGTTTAACTGGTATTATATTGATTTTGACAATGTATGGGGGTATCGCGGGATTTCTAGACGTAGCTTTGTACATGCTTTCAGCTCTCGCGAATATTACTTACTTAAGTATGGTTGAGGTCGTTAAGACCCGGAGAGGAGTCTTCGAGGTACTTTTAACTCGGGAGGCTTTAAAACATGTACGTCTCGAGATATCTATGACGTTTAAGTCCGTAATAGATCCAATGATCGTTTTCTTCTTCAACGAGAAGTACGGTGAGGTTGGTGTAGACCTTGCCAAATATAAAGTCAACGTGATGAAAGCCAACGGTTTCTCCGACGAGGAGATATTGGAGAGGATGAAGCTTTTCCTCCAGCGTTAAATGAATAAAACCGTGGTTAATAGTAGGATCATAGAACAAGGGGGTTTAAATGCCTGAGATCAAAGTTGAGCCCGTGAGGAGAAGAGTTAGAATCAGCACTCACAGTCACATCAGAGGCCTGGGTCTAGATGAGAAAGGTCATGCCCTCCCGGTGGCAGACGGGCTTGTGGGGCAGAGGGAGGCGAGGGAGGCCGCTGGAATCATAGTGCAAATAGTTAAATCGGGGAAGATGAGTGGTAGAGGCATCCTATTCGTGGGGCCGCCTGGGACAGGTAAGACTGCTTTAGCTATAGCGATAGCAAGGGAGCTTGGCGAAGACACCCCCTTCGTCATAATGAGTGGAAGCGAAATATATAGTAGTGAAAAGAAGAAAACTGAGATTCTAATGGAGGCCCTTCGCAGATCTCTCGGTGTCAGAGTGAGAGAGAAAAGGTTGGTGTACGAGGGGGTTGTAAAAGACGTTAAGGTGAGAAAAATAAGACACCCGATGGCCCCCCATCTAGCCATACCGAGAGAGGCGCGGATTGTTCTGGCGACCAAGGACGAGGAAGTTCCGCTGACAGTCGGGGAGGAGATAACAGAGCAGATCATTGAGATGGGTATTAGGAAGGGAGACGTTATATGGATTGACGCGGAGACAGGTAGGGTTTTCAGAGAAGGCAAGGCTAAGGATTACGTTGAGGCTAAAACATATGATGTCGAAACCAAGAAGCTTGTTGAAACACCGAAGGGACCTGTGAAAAAAGAAAAGGAGATTGTGAGGACTTTAACCCTTCACGAGCTGGACACTATTGTGGCATCCCAGAGGGCTATGATTAGCTTCTTCGGTTTCACTTTCGAAAGGGAGATACCACCAGAGGTTAGAAGAGATGTGGATGAGATGGTTAGGAAATGGATTGAAAGCAATAAAGGTGAGATTGTCCCAGGAGTCTTATTCATAGATGACGCTCACATGCTTGATATAGAGGCCTTCAGCTTCCTGACAAGGGCTATGGAGAGCGAGTTCTCACCGCTAATAATACTTGCCACGAACAGGGGTGTAGCCAGGATAAGGGGAACCGACCTTGAGTCACCCCATGGTATACCACTCGACTTGCTGGATAGGCTTCTAATAATCCCTACAAAACCTTACTCGCCGGATGAGATGCGGGAGATAATTAGGATCAGGGCTGAGGAAGAGGACATCAAGCTGGGCAACGAGACCCTCGAAGAGCTGGTTAAACTGGCGTCCGAGACAAGCCTGAGATATGCTGTTCAATTACTTGAGCCGGCTAGCATTATAGCCGGTGAGAGCGGACGTGAAGAAGTAACTGTTGAGGATGTTAGGAGGGCTCGCCAGCTCTTCATAGACCTGTCTGCGAGCGTCAGGTACTTGAAAGACTACGAGTCGAAATTCCTAAAGTGATGTTTAATGAATCCGGTGGGGGGCGGGGATGCTACTAGGTTATTACGTGAACTGCTTGAGATTTATTCCAAAACAACTAGGCATGAGGATAGTATACTGGGCTCGATGACGACTACGCCTAATCCTCTAGCCATTTACGCTTTCACAATTTTCTCCCACACGAATCTAGCAGACCTAGAACTATTCTCATCACTCAAAGACATGTACAAGGATGTACTAGATTTAGCTAGGAGAATTTATGGCTCTAATCTAGGGTACGTTACAGCTGGTGCTACCGAATCAAATTTGATAGCTCTATACGTGGCCCGAGAGACCCATGGGGGGAGTAGTAACATAGTGGTAGCACCAGACACAGTACACTTCTCGGTTGAAAAAGCCTGTAGGTTTCTGGGTTGTAGGCTTGTGAAAATACCAGTAGGTAATAAACCATTAGATCCCGGATTGTTAGTGAAATATGTGAGAGAATACTCACCTTTCGCTATTGTAGTTACAGCTGGGACGACGGAGTTGGGGTTGGTTGACCCGATTAAAGAGGTCGCGGAGATAGCTTCAACCAACAACGTTTACCTCCACGTAGACGCCGCTTACGGAGGCTTAATAATCCCCTTCCTATACGAGAGGGGGCTTGTGAAGGAGAACGTATACTTCTACAAGGGTGTTTCAAGCATTGCCGTGGATTTCCACAAGTTCGCGGGGGCTCCACCACCCGCGGGGCTTATCTTGTTCTCGAACGAGGACTACCTGAACGCTAGTTGCTTCGAATACTCCTACACAATCTCTGGAAAAATATGCGGTGTTCTTGGGACAAGGCCTGGTGGAAGCCTGGCCGGCATATGGGCTGTGTTGAGAGGGATGGGTTTAGACTACTTGAGGGAGAGGGCTCTCTGGGCTTTTAACGCGGCCAGGGAGTTGTTCTCGAGTATAAACTCCATAAAAGGGTTTGAGGCGGTTGAACCGGAGACAACAATTGTGGCTTTCAGGCATAAGAGACTTCCTAGCAATGTATTGTCGGCCTATCTAGCTGAAAGGGGGCTTTTCCTCTACAAGGCCCCGAGTATAGGGGGTTTGAGAGTGGTTGTAATGCCTCATTTCAACAAGGCCTTGATCGGGAGGCTCCTAAGATCTCTAAGCGATATTTCGAGGTCAACCCCTCATGCCTAGTCTAGGCTTAATCTTCAAACAGTTGACGGAGGAGGACTTCAAGGTTTTGAGGGCTATGGAGAAATTGTCTAAGAGATATGAGTATGCGCCCTTAGAAGCGATTGTCAGAGAGTCCGGTTTCTTCGAGGAAAAGACGTCTCTTATTCTCTCCAAGATGTACAGGCTTAAACTAGTGAAGTCAAGGCTTACAGGTTCATCCAGGTCTTACAGGCTAACGTATCTAGCACTAGACATGCTAGCTCTCAGAGGTCTCGTCGACCAGAACGTCATCTCAGCTATAGGGGAGAGAATAGGTGTTGGGAAAGAGAGCGAGTTGTACAAGGCTCTATCCCCTCAAGGCAATCTACTAGCGGTGAAATTCATAAGGCTGGGGCGGCAAAGTTTCAGGAGGACGAGGCTTGTGAGAAGCTGGGCTACACTCCCCGTCTCATCTTGGTTTGATCAATCCAAGGTAGCCGCTGAGAGGGAGTATAAGGCTTTAGCCGAATTACATGCTTTCAATGCTGGTGTTCCAAAACCCTATGGCTTCAATAGGCATGCGACGGCGATACAATACATAGATGGGGTGGAATTATACCGGAGGCCA
The DNA here is from genome assembly GCA_009904025.1 of Thermogladius sp. GTDB lineage: Archaea > Thermoproteota > Thermoprotei_A > Sulfolobales > Desulfurococcaceae > Thermogladius. The sequence continues at coordinate 18,135 of WYEE01000092.1, forward strand.
ATGCTAAGGAAACCGGAGGATACACTCCAGCAAGTACTCGACACTATAAGAGTCGCGTATGTTAACGCCGGGATCATCCACGGCGATCTAAGCGAGTATAATATAATAGTTGAGAAAGAAAGCGAGAAACCCTATATTATAGACTGGCCACAATACATTTACAAGGGCGAGATGAACGCGACGGAGTTTTTGAGGAGAGACCTCAAATGCATTCTCAACTTCTTCATGAAAGTATACCGTGTCTCAATGCGCCTTGAGGAAGCATTAAACTACGTTACTTCCTAGCGTGTGAAAAACACCCTATCCACGCGAGTCAACTTTAATTAAGGCTTTACGTAATAGATTAAACGACCTGGGTCTACATCACTCGTGAGGAGAAGGGTTGTATTTTTGCCGAATGCTGGGGAAAGAAGCGAAAGGGATTTAAAAGATGTTTGTATAATAGGTGTGGATATTCAGCCTGGCTCCTCACCCTTCTCTGCCAGCGGGGCCAAATACTCTGTAGTCGTATTGAAGAACAATA
>WYEE01000046.1 GCA_009904025.1 Thermogladius sp.
GGTATTCTTATTCGACATACTATATGCTAACGGGGTCGACTACACTGTAAAACCCCTGCCTGAGAGAAGGAGGGCTCTAGAGGAGATCGTTGAGAGGAATGAGGGCTTGGATATAGCAGAGTACATCACTGTGAAGACGCCCGGAGACCTGGAGAAATTCTTCATGGAGGCAATAAGTAGCGGCGCTGAGGGGGTTATGGTGAAGGCTCTCCACAAGGACTCGATCTACCAGGCTGGTACAAGAGGCTGGCTTTGGATAAAGTATAAGAGAGACTACAGGAGCGAGATGATAGATACTGTTGACCTGGTTGTCGTAGGCGCCTTCTACGGGAAGGGCAGGAGGGGAGGTAAGTTCGGCGCCCTATTGATGGCGGCCTATAATGAGGAGAAGGATGTTTTCGAGACTGTCTGCAAGGTTGGAAGCGGTTTCACAGACGAGGATTTAAACAAGCTGCCGGATATACTCAAACCCTATATAGTGGAGAGGAAGCCTGTAAGAGTGGTCTCAAACATAGAGCCTGATGTATGGGTTGAGCCGAAACTAGTCGCCGAGCTCATAGGCGCAGAGCTAACACTCTCTCCACTCCATACATGTGCGGTCGGTAAAATTAGAGGCGACGCGGGGATATCTATTAGGTTCCCCAGGTTTATAAGGTGGAGGGATGACAAGGGGCCGGAAGACGCGACCACCTCCTCAGAGCTCGTGGAGATGTACAAGAGCCAGCTGAAGAAAATTGCCGAGAAGCCTAGCGAGGGTGAAGCGGTTTAAACACGTTTATCATCCTCTCAACAACTGTTCCGCTGCTATTATTACTGAGACCTGTAAAAAATGTTGCCAGGGGGTCTCAACATAGGCGCGATTGTGATAATTTTTGAGTTGAAAAATAGGTTTTTATACCCTAGACTGTAAGGCTTAGAGATAGCTGGAAAGGTGTCTTTTGTGAACTTGGGCTTCGGCTTGAACAATTTAACGAGTATTACCGTGAGCGAGCTGACTAAGGCGGGTGCCGGCTCCGCCCTAGTCCTATTGATAGCAGGCATAGCCTTATTGTTCGCGGGAAGGCTTATACTTAAGCTTACTGTCAGCGTGGGCTTCGGGGTTCTACTAGCCTACATTGGCCTCAGGGTTTCTAGTGTTATGAAACTCGGCCAGATAGCCTCGATACTAGTTATACTAATACTCTTCGTTATCGGCTTCCTAGTTGGCTGGGTGATATTCAAGCTATCCCTATCTATAATAGCCGGGCTCAGCACAGCATTACTCCTAGGAGGATACATGAGTTTAAACCTCCTCTACACTCTTCTACTAGCCATAATACTGATGATAATCTTCTATTTGGCCATGGAGTACATCATAACTGCTGTAGCCGCTCTAGCAGGCCTAGCACTAATATACATCTCAGTTAACTCTTTAGCAGGCGGGGAATGGGCGTTGGTTGCGGTGATTCTAATGCTGGTTCTAGCTATAATTGTTAAGACTGCGCATAGAAGACGGAAGTAGGGTCGCGGGTTTGAGGCTCTACAGGCCGAAATCTGTGGTGAGTAAGTATTACGCTATTCTTTTCTCGCTACCTCACTGGAGGGTATTAGCCGGGCTCATAATTGGGATACTTTGCCTAATAGTACTATTTATGGGTGAGGCCTCAAAACCGTTTATCCTCTACTTCTTTAGTGCTATCATAGCCCTCTACGTGTACTCACGGTTAACTCCTGGAACCGTTTTCTGGAAGCTTAAGAGGATTTTAGGGTTGGCTTTAACCGCCCTACTCTACGTCCTGATATACGCACAACTACTAGGAGACTGGGTACCAGCCGTGGCGGCATCCGCATCTCTAATCTCAGTTGTTGTACTGGGTCTTGATGGAACAAGGTTTTGGAGGTATAGTGTACCCATCGCGGCGGCTACTCTACCCTTATCTATTGTAGGGCTTATAGGCGGGTTGAAGAAGGTTACATTAGCCAACGCTCTGTCAGCGGCCGTCTTAATATCGTTCACGGATTTCATAATCTACAAGATCATTAACAGGAGGAAGATCGATAGATATGGAGCGGGGGAGATAGGAACACTCTTCTTGAAAAACTGGCTCGACAAAGATAAAGCCATTGAAACCTTCTTTGAGGAGGTGGGTTCTCCGAGAGATGTCGAGATAGCCGTCTTAAAATCAGGTGAAACCATTTTAATCCACACGAGCCTCCACTACGGCCCCTTCTCGAACGTTGGGAGCAGCCTCCTACCCGAGGAGCTCGAGAGGATTTTCGCGGAAAAATATAACATCGTGGTTTTCCACGGATTTGGAAGCCACGATAGAGATGTCGTATCGGGGAGGGAGATGTCCAGGCTGACCCAGCTTATATCCAGCGATGCCTTTAGCGAGGGGGAGGAACTCATGTACCATGGCTCCTTCACTATAAGCGGTCCAAGCAATTGGAGGGTGTTGGGGCTGGTCTTCGATAAACTGCTTATACTGCTTGTTTCAAGACCGGTGTTGGGGATAGACGACCTTCCATATTCTTTCAGCTTGAAGTACTCGCAGATCGCGCTGGAGAGGCTTGGCTCCAAGCTACTTCTTGTTGAAACCCACAACTGGGAGAGCTCCGGGCACCCGGATACCAGAGGTTTGGATGAAGCTTTAACGAGGGCAATAGAGGAGGCGGTAATAGTCAAACGGAGCAATCCTACCCCCGTTCTCACGAGATCGCTTACGATTAAGGTTAATTCGCCGGGAGTTGTAAACGGTGTTGCTAGACTAGTTGAGCTAAAGGGCGAGGATGGGAGAAGCCCTGTCTTAATAGTCTTCTTCCGCGGTAATAATATGGCTCCTGGTTCAAGAGACGAGCTGATTAAAGCGCTTTCCGGGGAGTTTAATGGTTTGATAGAGGTTTTAACAAACGACGAGCACACCGAAACAGGTGTCAGAGCCCATATAACGTATGTACCCGTCCACATAACAGAGGGAGCTTTGTCATCGTTGAAGGAGGGTTTAAAGAGGTTGCTTGAAAAACCATACTCTAGGGGTCTACGCTTAGTTACTCTTAGGCTTAAACTCAAGTTGCTTAACAATGTGGCCTATGAGCTAGAATACCTGCTTAAGAAGAGCTATCTTGAGACAACTCTACTCTTGGTGGCATATGTTTTCCTCGTATCCCCCGTCCTAGCGAAACTACTGTTGACTTTACCAATAATATAATTTGATTAAGGCATAAAACAATTACCGCGTTTCTAAGGTATTTAACATGCTTATATACCTTCCTCAATAGATATTTTTCGTGAAAGGTGCTATTTAATGGAACCAGTTGTCAAGCCTACAACGAGGATAGAGAATATTGTTGCAACAGTTATACTAGAGCATGGGATAGACCTAGACCTCCTCGAGGCTAGGATACCGAATATAACGTTTAGGCCAGACCAATTCCCGGGGCTCATATTCAGGCTTGACAAGCCTAAGGCTACAGCGCTGATATTCAGGTCAGGTAAAATGGTGGTCACTGGCACTAAGAGCACTAACGAGCTCATAGATGTGGTTAAAAGAATGATAAGGATACTGGCAAGACACGGTATAAGAATCTCAGGTAAGCCTAGGATCCAAATACAGAATATTGTAGCCAGCGGGGATATCGGGGCTCTAGTAAACCTTGAGAGAGCAGCCTACATGCTTGAAGACAGTATGTACGAGCCTGAGCAGTTCCCGGGCTTAATACACAGGATGAGAGATCCACGCGTCGTCCTACTAATCTTCAGTAGTGGTAAAATGGTGATAACGGGTGCAAA
>WYEE01000007.1 GCA_009904025.1 Thermogladius sp.
CTTTTAATGTTGCCTCTCACAACCTTCTCCCCTAGATCGGTTAGGGATAGGTCTCCCTCGGCGTCAACCGAGACTAGGCCTAAGGCCTCCGCCACATCGATCACGTGGGGCAGGACATCAATGTTCTCCCCGAGCAGGTCTCCCAAGTGCATGGGATCCACTTTATTGCCCAGACTGTGAAGTGCCTCGATCAAACCAAGTATGTGGTCCGGGGTGAGGTAATAGGGTAAAACCACGCTTTTCGATTCCTGCGACAATCCTACTCGAGCACCCTGGGAAGTATATATAGTTTCCTGGATCCTAATAAACTTGACACGGTTGTCTAGGGTGGGAGATTGCTGTACGAGCTTGCTGTAGCTACGCTGATGAGCCTCTACAGGATGTTCGCTGCTTATCTTCTCTCACTTTTCACAGCGTTGTTCACTGGTATAGCGATGGCTAGGAACAGAACCGTGGAGGCCGTTCTACTCCCAATACTCGACGTCCTCCAGTCAGTGCCAATATTAGGTTTCTTCCCGATCGTACTGGTCCTCCTTGTAGACAGGCTTGGGCCAGGAATAGGCGGGGAGCTAAGCGCTATAATCCTCATTGTGACAAGCCTTGTATGGAACATGATTTTCGGGGTGTACGCGTCTGTTAAATCCCTCGACCCCTCGGTTGACTTGATGACAAACGTCTACAAGCTACCCTTCCCCCTTAAACTAGCAGCTGTCTACGTTCCCGCCTCACAGCCCTCTATCATATCGAACAGTATTATATCGTGGGCTGGAGGCTGGTTCTTCCTGACAAGCGCCGAGGTCATCTCAATGGGCTCGCAGACCTATAAGCTCGTGGGGCTCGGAAGCTTCATCTTCGACGCCACAGATAGAGGTGACACGCGGGCACTGACGGCTGGAATTGCCGTGCTCTTCCTAGTTATAATACTAACGTACATACTCTTATGGAACCCGGCTGTAGTAAGGTATACGGGCTTAAAGATACTACCAGGAGTTGAATCCTCGTACAAGGCTGTTGACAGGGCTGTTGCCTCGGCGTGGAGGAGTATGGTGAAAGCTATGCTCAGACTGAGAGTGAAGATACCCGGCCGTAGGGCTTTTCTAATACTCTTTCCACTGCTCCCAACCTCCATCTGGCTGAGCGGGGTTAGAGCATCGTCTTATAGCGCGTACTTAGCAAACCTCACATACCACCTCTACATGTTCACAGAGAATGTATGGATGACTTTGATCAGAGTCTACACAACACTGCTTGTCTCGCTACTAATCTCCCTGCCACTCTCATACCTCTCTGTTAGAAGTAGGAGAGTTGGCTATGTAGCGTGCACTGCAGGGGAGTTGCTCTCCTCTGTGCCCGCTGTTGTCTGGTGGCCTATCCTACTCCCCATCGCGTTCACCTACCCTTGGTTTGTAATGTTCTTCGTGTACCTTCAAGGCGCCTTATGGTACGTTTACTTCAACGTCATGATTTTCGGGCTCCAATACATGAAGAAAGACGTCGTGGAGCTAGCTGAAATATACGGTGTAAAGGGGTCGCTATACTTCAAGTCGATCTTCCTCCCAGCACTCCTCCCGTCAGTCCTTGCAGGCCTATTATCGGCCTCGGGAGGGGCGTGGAACGCGTCTATAGCAGCGGAGTATATTGCTGTAGGAGGGCTGAACATAGATATGGGCGGGGTGGGGAGCTTAATAGATAAACTCGCGGCGGAAGGGGACTCGATGGGCGTCCTACAAATAGCTATTTACATGAGCCTCCTAATTGTTTTGTTGAACAAGCTTGTGTGGAGCAGGTTGTTCAAGAGGCTGGGGTCTAGGTATGTTGTCGAGTGAACTCGTTCTAAGTATCAGGGGGCTGTCCAAGAAATACAAGGTGCCTGGGAGAGAGGTGCTGGTGCTCGACAATATATCCTTCGATGTAGGAGAAGAGTTCATAGCCATTCTTGGGCCCAGCGGTTGCGGTAAATCCACTCTTCTCAGAATCATAGCGGGGGTCGAGAAGCCGGATGCAGGGGCTATAGACTTCCGCATCGGACATGACCCAAGGATAGGTTTCGTGTTCCAGTCACCAACCCTCTTACCCTGGATGACAGTCCTGGGGAACACGATGCTACCGTTGCTCGCGAGGGGTGTGGACGCGGGGGAGGCGAGGGATAAGGCGAGGAGGGCTCTCTCGCTAGTCGGCTTAGGCGAGTTCGAGGACTTCTACCCGAACGAGCTGAGCGGGGGGATGAAGCAGAGGGTTAACATCGCGAGGGCTCTGGCTATAGAGCCTGATATACTGCTCTTAGATGAACCTTTCTCAAACTTAGACCCTTTGACAGCTGAGACTTTGAGAAGCGAGGTTATCGATCTCTGGCTCTCAGGCGTGGTGCCTTTGAAGGCAGTTATCATGGTCACACACAACGTTGAGGAGGCTGTGTTGATGTCTGATAGAATCATAATATTCTCCCCTAGACCGGCGAAGATCGTGAAGGAGGTTAGAATCGGGTTGAAGAGGCCTAGATCAAGGAAGATGCCCGAGGTTCAGGCGCTGGTGGATGAGGTCTACAGCTACGTGAGCTGATTTGGGAGAAGACTGTTTTGCCCCTACAACTGCTTAACCCTCAGCCTCGGGTTATACGTCTCCTCCAACCCCACGCCCAGCAGCATGAAGCCTACCACAAGCCCCAGTAGCATTATGCCCGGCGGTGTGAAATACCACCAGTAGCCTGCTGTGAAGCTACCTGAGGTGTAGGCGAAGTGGAGTATAGTCCCCCAGCTTATGTCATTAATGTTTCCGACGCCTAGGAACAAGAGGGCTGCATGTGAGAAGATAGCGTTCGCCACTGAGAGCATTGAGTTAGCGAAGACGACTGGAGCTATGATCGGGAATATGTGCTTGAACATGATCAGCTTGTCCCCCGCACCCATAGCCCTGGATGCCTCTACGAAAGGCCACTCCTTCACTGTGAGGACCATGCTTCTTATAACCCTGGCTATGGGGCTCCAGCTGAGTAGGCCGATGACGAGTATTATGTTGACCAGGCTTGACCCCAGTAGGGCCCCTATCACGATCATCAGCATTACCGGGGGGACTATTAGGAGGAAGTCTGTGACCCTCATTAAAACCTCGTCTAGGAGGCCACCGTAGTAGCCACTTGCCAGGCCGACTACAGTGCCGACAACCACTGTTACAAGGGTTGCGAACAACCCTACTATGAGTGACGTCCAGATCGCGTACATGTTCTCGGAGAACAAGTCTCTACCTGCGTCGTCTGTGCCGAACAAATGCTGTAGGCTGGGCGGCTGGAGGATGCTGTTGACATCTGTCTGATACGGGCTGTAGGGCGAGGTGTAGGGTGCGAGGACTGCTAGGATCACGTATAACGCTATTATCGAAACACCCGCCATGCTCCTCTTGTTCGCGATGATGATCTGAGCGGAATTCTTTAACCCTAGAAGAATGTCGCCGGCTCTTAGGCCCATGCTCAAGCCCATGCTTTTTAAACCCCCGGCCAACGTGTTTAAGAGCCCGTTGGAGCCGGCCATATAGAGCACCTACTTGTATTTAACCCTGGGGTCTAGGAGCCCGTAGACAATGTCGGCGAGGAAGTTGGCTAGGAGCACGCTTATCGTGATGACGAGGAAGCTCGCCTGCAACAACGGGTAATCCCTGTTGGATATAGCGTCGAATATAAGCCTTCC
>WYEE01000065.1 GCA_009904025.1 Thermogladius sp.
TTGATTTTCGACTACGACGGGACTCTAAGCCCGTTGGATCAGCCACGGGAGAAAGCATACCCGCCCCCCGAGTTGAACCAGGTATTAAACGATTTGTCTACGAGCAGGCTGATCGGTGTAGCGAGTAGTAAAGACTACTGGTTTCTGAGAGACCGTGTCCCATGGGCTAAGGTGCTCGGGCTTATAACAGGGTTAGAGGTGTTGCTCGGAGACTTGTATGTGGTTGACGAAGAGGCTTTACTGAAAGCTAGGACGCTTCAACTAGAAGACTTCTCGAAGGAGTTTGAATGGGAGGGTTGCGTGTATGTAGAGGTTAAGAAGTCTGTCACGGGAATCCCGTTAGGCCTCTCAATAGACTACAAGGAGTGTGGTCGAAGACCTCCCGCCCTCGGGGAGTTCCTCGAGGAGTCGAAGAGGCTTGGGCTATGGGTTTTAGAATACCAGGGCAACCCATTTGTAGACGTTTACTCGGGTAAACCAGATAAATCAAGGGTTTTGAAGCTTGTGAGACGATTACTTGGGGTGGAGAGGATTTACTACTTCGGGGACAGCGAGAACGACCTCCCCGCGTTCCAGGAGGCTGATGTGAAAATCCTTGTACTAAACCGGTACAACAAGCATTTGGTAAGCGTTTTAAACTTCGACCATGTAGTTGACTATGGGAGTCTAGCTAGGTGGCTTAGAGTTGAATTTAACCCTTGAAATCCTCGTTGAATACCTGATAGCCACGGCCATTTTAATTGGGATAGTGATCGTGACATACGTTGTAGGCAGGATTGTAAGATATTTCGTGACATACATGGCTGGTAAAACAGGGTTCTCTGATTGGATGGCTAAGTTCCACCTGGGTAAGGCGATCTTGAGGTCGGGTATGACTATAGGTGAATTCTTCGGGAAGGTGTCGATGTGGCTTATCCTCATAACAGGGGCTCTCTTCGGGCTGGCGACATGGTTCGCCCTCGTGAACTATGCTTACGCGACCACGCTTATACTCAATATCGTGGACACCTACGTCTACGGCTTCGTGAAAACATTCATTATAATAGTGGTTGGATTCCTCCTGACAGACGCGTTTATCGGGTATGTGTATAAGGGAGGGGAGTCAGGCGGCCAACTAGAGTTCCTGACGCCTGTCGGGGAGTACTTGAGGCTCCTCTTCTATCTCGCAGTCCTCATATTCGCCCTCGATGTTGGCGGACTCAGCGTTAAGACCCTCACCATGATACTCATTCCAGTGGTCTGGGGTCTAACGATCATCATGATAATACTCATAGCGGGCAAAATAGCTGTCGAAGTGCTGGAAAGGGCTAGGAAGTGATGAAGTTAGCCTCCATAATGTACCAGTCCTCGCTTAGTAAAGGACAGGAGCTTGTCGCGGAGAGAATGGTCAAGTATGCTAGGAGGATCGGCGTTGAAGCATGGTATATAACTAGCATATACCATGACGGACAACCAGTCGTCAGCGAGAGGGAGGTGGAGCTAACCGGTAGGAACTACATGCTAATCCAGGATGACCCCGCAATAAAACTCCCGGTTATAAGAGTGGCTAGTTACAAGACTACCTGGCCGCCGAGAAGGATAGTTTTCAGGGATTTCGTGACAGTGCTAAATAATCTAGACAAGGAGATAGGTTTCGATCTATTGATAACACACTCCACTCTCTGGAACGGCCCCGAGGAGACGGCTAGGTGGATCTTGTGGAAGAAGTTGATGAAGAGCCTAGGCGAGAGAGTACGGCCGACTTTGATGGGGCATATGAGCCACTACCAGCCGCCAGACCCTTTGAGATATTCTTTAATCGAGAGAACATACAGGATGGCTTGGAATGCTACCTCCATGCCCTCAATATTCAAAGCGTCCAGTCTCATCATCGTGTTAACCCCAATGGAGGCGGAGGAAATGATAACTCTCGGTGCAAGCCCTGATTCCATACATTTATTCCCAGGCGGTCTAGACGACGACTTCGCTGAAATGGTGGATAAATCTGATCCAAGGCCTTTCAGAGAGAAGTATGGGATACCCGAGGACGCCAGGATCATCGCAAATCTCGGGACTGTCGAGTATAGGAAGAACCCTCTCGCGGTTGTCAGAGTAGCGAGGTTTTTCAAAGATAGGGGGGATGTATTCTTCGTGATAGCCGGTAGACCGGGAGACCAGTGGGATGAGGTCTCTAAGGCTGCTAGAAAACTTGGAAACGTTGTTTTAACAGGGGAGTTAACAGAAGCCGAGAAAGCTATGTTGATTAAAGCATCCTACCTCAACATCATTATGTCGAGGATGGAGGCGTTCGGGCTAACACAACTCGAGTTCATGTACGGTGGTGTGCCCGTCATAACCTCAGGGGTATACGGGCAGAAGTGGCTTGTAAGGAATAATGTGGACGGGGTACACTTGGCTGGGCCGGAGGATGTAGACGGTGCAGTGAGAGCGGTGGAGTTGTTCCTGAAGGATGAGGGTTTGCGAAGCGAGATGTCTAAAAACGCGAGGGAGAGGGCTAGAGGATTCCTATTCACCAAGCTTATGAGAGAGCTCGTCTCGAGAGCTGAGGCAATGGTTAAATAGCCGCCTAGCCCATTTGACACTTTGCATCGCTGGTAGCGTGTTTTAGAGGGTTGGATATGAAGAGGTTGCTCCTAGTCTTCTTAATGCTTAGTTTTGTCTCACTATTGGCAGACATAGTCTACGAGGGTGGTAGGAGCGTGAGCGGGGCTTTCCTCGAGTATCTTAATACACCGCAGATAATGGTTGGGTGGATTGGAGTAGGCGAGTTCCTTGGAACCCTACTCAGGTTCCTCAGCGGGGTTATCGCCACTACTCTAGGCTCCTCGAGCGCTCTATGGGGTCTAACAATAGTGGGTTATACCATCACATGCCTTAGCATACCAATGCTTGCTCTCACATCATCATGGCAACTAGCGGTGCTACTCTACGCCCTGGACCGTGTTGGGAAAGGTTTGAGGACTCCGGCTAGGGATGTGATTTTATCAGAGGTTGCGGAGCCTATGGGTGTCGGGAAGGGGTTCGGCGTCCACGAGCTCCTAGACCAGGTTGGCGCTTTCATAGGCCCAATCATAGTTGTGGCCGGCCTAAGCCTAGGGGGGTATAGCCTAGCATTCAAGATACTACTGGTGCCAGGCGTCCTAGCGATAGCCCTCATCTCCCTGTCAGCGGTAATGTACCCGAGGGTTAGGAGCGTTGTGAAAAAGAGTGTTGGAGCCGGGTTCAGGCAGCTCGGAGCGGGGTTCTGGGTTTACACGGCTTCAATCAGCCTGCTCGGGCTGGGTTTCATCCACTGGTCCATCGCCTCATACCTATACAAGGCGTGGGGTTTGCTCAGCGACGTGGAGGTAGGGCTATCTTACACTCTTGCGATGCTAGTGGACGCTCTCGTAGCAGTGCCGTTAGGCGTCCTCTACGATAAATACTCGTTTAAAACCCTGCTAGCCCTCCCACTATCCTCAACGTTATTCGCCCTACTCCTCTCCCTCAGGCTGAGGACCCTGGCCTTCGCCTCCTCCATCCTGTGGGGTATTGTGATGAGCGGTGAGGAGAGCATTGTGAGAGCCGCCCTCGTAAGGGTTGTAGACAGGTCTCTGAGGCCCCTGGCCTACGGCTTGGTGAGCCTCTTCTTCGGGCTAGCCTGGATG
>WYEE01000098.1 GCA_009904025.1 Thermogladius sp.
CTTGATACATATAGGTTTATCGTCTTATCGATATCATCTATCGCTCTAATAGCTTGGACGGCCAGTAGATCCCTCTTCTGCGCCTCTTTTCTCAGTTTTCTCCTCGTTAGCTCGAGCGATATCTCGTGTAGTCTGGTGAAATACTCTTCTTCCGATCCGCAAAGGCCTAGTTCCACAGCTAGTTTAGGCAGAGACTCTCTGAACTTGACTAGGACTGCGGGTTTAACAGTTATCTTGGGTGTTAGATTCAAAGAGCTGACTATCCTCCCATCTTCAATTGTCTCAACAACTATCTCCGTGAACCCCGAGGCCTTAGCTTTCTCTAAAACCTCCTTAGCCTGTGTGGTCGCCTTCCCCTCTTCCTGGTCAATAAGATAGTCTATTATCTCGTTCGTCTTAAACGGTGCTAGACTCTCGGCAACTCTTCTCCCTTCCTCGTCTAATAGGAAAGCCCCTAGGACATTCTGCGTAAAATACATGGTTGTCATTCTTCCACCTTTCTTTCACTAATTCTACTTAATCACACACTTATTTAAATATCCCTGAAAGAAATAATTCCCCTAGGTGGTTACACTATGCCTAGCCACGGTTCGTTAACTAAGGCTGGTAAAGTGAGGAGCCAGACTCCTAAGATATCGCCTAAAGGAAGGAAGAATAAGCCCCCTAAGGTGAGGAATAGAGTAGAGTATGTTAGGAGAATTCTAGCTCCAGCCTCAAAGACCACGGCTGGTTGAACCACCCAGTTTTTCTCAAAAGCTGTAAATCTTAATATGTTTATGATGAATCGCGTTTTTCCTTAATATAATTACTTAGAGGGTGCCAGGTTTTTTCGCACAGGGAAGATTATTTATTTAGCCGTGTTTCAAATTCTGTGTAACAGGGTCTATTAGACATGTTTGTCTATCATGGGTACACCGGTAAGCTAGCATCGTTGCTGTCAAGTAGGAACATCGAGCCAGGTGATCGAGTAAAAGTGGTTAAAGGAGGTGAAGTATTCGAAGGCGTTTTAATGCCCAGGTACACTATCAGGAGCGGTGAGGACATACTAGTTATAAAACTTGATAACGGTTATAATGTCGGGATCAAAATCGATGAGAGTTCCCAGATATCCCTTTTATCGAAAAAACCTAGGCTGGAGAGACGTGAGCGTGGAGGGGAGTCTGGGGCACGCAGAGGGGAGGTAGTATTACTCAGCACTGGCGGCACTATTGCTTCTAGAATCGACTATGAGACGGGCGCAGTCATACCGGCATTATCGACTGAGGAAATAGTTGAGTGGGCGCCGGACCTGGCTGATATAGCATTATTCGAGGCGAGAGAGATTATGAGCGTTTTCAGCGAGGATATCACGCCGGAGGACTGGGAGAGGCTTGCGAGAGAGGTCTATGAGGAGATGAAGAGGGGTGTTTCAGGCGTGGTTATAGCTCATGGGACAGACATGATGTCCTACTCCGCGGCTGCACTCGCTTTCGCAATAAGGGATAAACCTGTCCCAATAGTATTCGTTGGGTCGCAGAGGAGTAGCGATAGACCCAGCAGTGACTCAACACTCAACTTGAAAGGGGCTTTCATCACCGCCGCCAAAGCTCCTCTAGCCGAATCCGTCGTGGCGATGCACGCCTCCACATCGGATGAGATGATTGCTGTTCACAGAGGTGTGAAGGTGAGAAAGATGCACACCAGTAGGAGGGATGCATTCCAGTCCATAAACGACAAGCCTATAGCACTAGTCAACCCTTACACGGCGGAGATAAAAATTGTTGGGAGAATACTCCGGGAGAGGGATCGTGGTAGGACGCCTATACTAGAGGGGAGATTCGATAATAGAGTCGCATTGGTGAAAGCCTACCCCGGCGTCCAAGCCGAGATAATAGACTTCCTCGTAGACAAGGGTTTCCACGGTATAGTAATCGAGGGAAGCGGGCTCGGTCATATAGCCAACAGGCTTGTCGAGTCGATAAAGAGAGGTGTGGAAAACGGGATACCTATCGTCATGACAAGCCAATGTCTCTTCGGTAGGGTGAACTTGAACGTCTACTCTACCGGCAGGAGGCTCCTTGAGGCTGGAGTGATACCTCTCGAAGACATGTTGCCTGAGGTAGCGTATGTGAAGCTGTCGTGGGTGCTGGCGAATAAATCGAGGGATGTGAGTGAAGTCAGGAAGTGGATGCTGACGAACCTCGAAGGGGAGATCAGTTACAGGCATACACTCAACCTATTCCCGAGGTGGCCTTATGAGTAAAAGGGAAACCGGGGTAGATTACAGGAAGGCTGGTCTGAGAGTTGGGCTAGAGATACACGTACAGTTAGACACTAGAGAGAAACTCTTCTGCAACTGCCCTACGAAACTTGTTGAAGAGGAGGATGACGTCTTCGCCAGAGAGCTGAGGCCTTCTAGAAGTGAAATGGGTGAGGTCGACCAGGCCGCTGTACTCGAGTGGAAGAAGGGGAGGAGGTTCAGGTACTCCTCGCCTAGAGAATCCTCGTGTCTCGTTGAAGCAGATGAAGAACCACCGCACCCCATGAATATGGAGGCTCTAAAAATCGCACTAGCAATCGCCCTCTCGTTGAATATGAGGATTGTGGACGAAGTCTACACCATGAGGAAGATCGTGATAGACGGTAGTAATGTAAGCGGATTCCAGAGAACAAGCTTGATAGCGTTAAACGGCTGGCTTGAGGATGAGGAGGGTAGGATCGGTATTCAGACCCTATGCCTGGAGGAGGATGCTGCCAGGAAGATAAGTGAATCCGAGTTTGAAGTCCACTATAAGTTGGATAGAATGGGTATACCGTTGATTGAGATAGCTACGGCACCAGACATCCATAGCCCCGAGCAGGCTAGGAGAGTGGCTTTTAAAATAGGCCAGTTAGTGAGGTTGACTGGTAAGGCTAAACGAGGTCTCGGATCGATAAGGCAGGATGTTAATGTGAGCATAGAGGGGGGTGGTAAAGTTGAAATTAAGGGAATACAGCACCTGTATTTAATACCGAAGGTTATAGAGTACGAGGTTTTAAGGCAGACGAGGCTTCTATGGCTCAGGGATGAGCTTGCTAGGAGAGGTTTGGCCAAGGATTCTATTAGAGTCGAACCCGTTGATCTAACCGAGTTCTTCAAAAACACGCAGTCTAAGCTCATTAAGAAAATGATATCGGGGGGAGACACCGTCGTATACGCGCTCAAGCTCGAGGGGTTTAAGGGCCTAATAGGCCTAGAGTTACAACCTGGTAGGAGGTTTGGGACAGAGCTAGCCGACTACGCTAGGGTTTGGGCTGGGGTGGGAGGTTTAATCCATAGTGATGAGCTACCGGGGTACGGGATAAGTAGTGGGGAGGTGGCTGAAATATACAAGAGGCTTGGCGGCGACCCTGAGAGAGATGCTTTTATCATAGTGGCCGGCGAGAGGGGCAAGGTTCAGAAAGCGATTGAGGTTGTCGTGGAGAGAGTTAGAGTCGCCTTCGACGGTGTACCAGAGGAGACTAGAGGAGCCAACCCAGATGGTACAACCAGGTACATGAGGCCTAGGCCGGGTAAAGCTAGGATGTACCCTGAGACGGATATACCACCAATATTGATCACTAATGAATTGATAGAGTCGGCTAGGAGGCTTGTCCCCGAGTCTTTTGATGT
>WYEE01000121.1 GCA_009904025.1 Thermogladius sp.
GAGTCGGGTAACGGTGTAGCAGTGTTCAAGGGCGTTAAAGTCATAGTTAGGAACGCGAGCCTAGGCTCCAGGGTTAAAGCCCGCATAGTTAGAGTGGGGCCGGATCACGCTGTTGCGGAAGTCTTAGAGGTACTGAAGGAGTCGTACGTGGATTACTGATGCCCGGGGGAAACCTGTTCTCCGAGATAGCCAGGGTTATAGGCGTTGAAAAGGCTTCAGCCCTGGAGTTAGGTGAGGCTGTGGAAGGGGAGGACGCCTGGCTTCTACTCGACTACATCATCGAGAACAAGGATACGCGGGTGCTTGACGAAGACGAGTCGGTTGATGGCGTGGACTGCTACCACGTCGCGATACTAGTAGAGGGCTCGTACTTGTTCTACCTCGTGGAGGAGAGCGGTGTAAGCAGGTGTGTTCTAAGGAGGGTTAGCGGTGATAGCCCCTGGGGCCTCCTGGAAAAACTTGAAGCAGAGCTAGGGTATTGCCGTGGGGATTAAACCCTACTTCTTGTAGCCGATCCTCCTGAGGAATTCGAGTCTCTCTTTTTTATCCTCTACGCCTTCAACCCCTAGGGGGGTGTACCCGTCGACAACCCCTATTACAGCCCTACCCTGGTCTGTCTCTGCTACAATGACTTGCACAGGGTTCGCGGTCGCAACATATATTGAAACCACCTCCTGGGCGTTCTTCAGCTGGTTCAGGACGTTAATCGGGTAGGCGTTCCTGATGTAAAGGACGAATGTGTGGCCTGCGCCAATGCTTAGGGCTGCCTCCACAGCCGCCTTGGTTAGCTCCTCGTCGTTCCCCTCGAACCTCACAAGCCTCTTACCGCTCGCCTCGTTGAACGCCAAGCCGAATTTAACCCCGGGGACGGAGGTGACGAGGACCTCGTAAATGTCTTCAACGGTCTTTATGAAGTGGCTCCGCCCTATGATGACGTTAGAGCCCTCGGGTATTCTAACAGGGATTACTTTCAGTGAGAGGGACACGTAGGACACCACATGAAAATCCTATGCTGGGCGGGTATTAAAGCGTTAACACCCACGAGTTCCACCATAGTTTTCCCCGGGTGAAGGATAAATAGGTAATACCCCCTTAACTCTCATAGAGCCCTTTGCTTTAAAGGGTTTTGCTATGAGGGCCGTGTCGAAGCGAATCGATTTGACCCCGTTTGTAGAGAACGACGGTGTTTTATCGGCTATCCTATACAAGCCCGAGGAGTCCTGGAGCGAGGTCGAGGTGGAGGGGGATGTTAACTCGATGCTCTCAACCGCAGGGAACATCCTCTCAAGCAACCCGCCGGCCGAGGGGAGGCTTAGGTTCGTTGAGGTTGAGGCGCCTGGTTTGAAAGTTGTTATCGGTGAGGGGGTTGCCAACGGTGTGGAAACCATTCTGTCGCCATACCCCAGCTTCCTCAGATCCATCAAACTGGTTAAAGTCGATGGGGAGACGCCTAGGGTGGTACACGAGTTTAAGCCAGGCCAGCCCAGTATAGTGTACGACTCAGCGCTCACTCTCTGGAAGAAGCTCGAGTACGATCTCATCCTCGTCGAGACCAGCGAGGACACGAGAATTTTATTCCCCCACGAGCTTCTCCTCGAGAGGGTTAAAGCTGAGACTAGAGGGAGGAGGCGTAGGAGGAAGAAGGCTAAAAGAGCGAAGACTAGTAGGAGGAAGAGTAGGAGGGGTAAGAGGAGGAGAGGGTCTCGTAGATGAGTTTCACAGAGCTCCCCCACTTGAAGGCGAGGCCCGGGGATGTAGCGGAGGATGTTATAGCTGTAGGAGACCCCGGTAGAGTAGACTTGTTAAGCCAGCTCCTCCAGGATCCCAGGGTTGTAAACGAGCATAGGGGGCTTAAGGCTGTAACAGGCTGGTATAAGGGTGTTAGAGCCACTATAGCAACCCACGGTATAGGTTGCCCATCCGCTATGATAGTTTTCGAGGAGCTCGGCAAGCTGGGGGCCAGGAGGATCGTCAGAGTTGGGACGACTGGGGGTTTGAGGAGGGGTATGAGGCCCGGGGACATTGTCGTGGCGACCGGGGCGGGGTACACGCAGGGTGGTTGCGGGTTGGGCCAGTACATGCCGGGGGTCTGCGGGGCCACGAGCCCCAGCCCTGTTTTAACAGTGCGCATTATGGAGTCCCTCGCTAGGCTGGGCGCGGGGTTTACAGCGGGCCCTGTGTTCAGTAGCGACGCGTTCTACGCTGAAGACCCTTCCTTCGCTGAGAGGATGAGCCGGCTCGGCTTCGTCGCGGTGGAGATGGAGGCAGCGGGCTTGTTCGCCCTGGGATGGGCGAGGGGCTGGGAGACGGCTGCAGTGCTTGTTGTAAGCGACGTCCTGGTCTCGGAGGAGAAGGTTTTCCTGACTACAAGGGAGCTCGCGGACAAGTTTATGCTGGTCGGTAGGGCTGTGCTAGACGTGTTCGCTGGGTCGAGGGGCTTGTGATGGAGTTCAAGCTCTACAACACGCTTACCAGGAGGGTTGAGGCGCTTAAGCCCGTTGAGGAGGGGACTGTAAAGATATACGTCTGCGGGCCGACGGTATACGACTACACTCACATAGGCCACGGGAGGACATACGTCGTCTACGACGCCCTCAAGAAGTACCTATCCCTCAGGGGCTTCAACGTTGTCCACGTGATGAACATCACGGATATAGACGACAAGATCATCAACAGGTCTAGGAGCGAGGGGAGGGACTGGAGGGAGATCGCCGAGGAGTACGCTAGGGACTACATGGAGGCCTTGTCCAAGCTCAGGGTTACAGTAGACCACCACCCCAGGGTTACAGACCACATTAAGGAGATAATAGAGTTCATCCAGCTCCTAATCGATAAAGGCTACGCCTATCTCGCCCCAAGCGGCAGCGTCTACTTCGAGGTGGACAAGTACACGGACTACGGGAGGCTCTCTGGTAGGGCTTCCAGGGAGCTGTGGAGCCAGGAGCCGGAGTTCCTTGGCGAGAAGAAGAAGCCGTACGACTTCGTTCTCTGGAGGGCTAGTAAGCCGGGTGAGCCCTACTGGGAGAGCCCGTGGGGTAGGGGGAGGCCGGGCTGGCACATTGAGTGCAGTGTGATGAGCTCAAGGTACCTGGGTGGGAGGTTTGACATCCATGGTGGTGGGACAGACCTTATATTCCCCCACCACGAGAACGAGAGGGCTCAGAGCGAGGCTGTCTACGGCGGGGGGTGGGTTGGCATATGGATGCACACGGGGCTAGTCATGGTTGGCTCGGATAAGATGAGCAAGAGCCTCGGCAACATAATCCCGTTGAGGGAGGCCTACGGGGAGTGGGGTCTAGCCCTGCGGGTCTGGTACCTCTCCACCCACTACAGGAAGCCGATCGTCTACAGCGAGGAGTCTCTCGAGCAGGCTAGGAGGTTCTACGAGAGGTTCACCAACACTTGGAGCCTGCTGGAGAAGCTTGAGAGGGAGGCTGTGGACAAGCACTACGTTCGGGACGAGGATCTAGCTTTAGCGGGGAGGATTATCGGCGTCCACAACAGGTTCCACGAGTCGCTTTCAAACGACTTCAACACCCCGGAGATGATTTCGGC
>WYEE01000115.1 GCA_009904025.1 Thermogladius sp.
ACTCTTCCCCCGGCTTCCAAGTGTTTTTCAATGAAGTTGATCGACCCTAAGACATGTACCAGCTCGACTGGATGGAAATCAGAGGTTGGAGCGTGGAAAACCTCGATACCTCGAGCTCTAAAGGCGTTTATTACCTCGAAAGGCTTCTCTGCCTCAGATAACAGGTTTACTACACCTGTGAAATACCTCGATATCTCCTCAACGTCTCTTAATGTAGGCCTGGGAGACTGCGCTAGAGAGCTAGATAATATCCATTTAAGAAACACTACTTTCACCCTATTGTAGATGAGAAACACTTGAGGTGTATTAATCATCTATATGGAGGTTAAAGTAGGTCTATGATTCAACATTATCGCCTCTTGACGCGTGGCCTGTGTTATTGACTTCACGTATTTTCGAGATAAATACATTGACGCACACGTAGCTTCCTCAATGCTCCAGGTGAGAAATGAAAAAATCTGTAAGAGTTGGCAGAAGCATGGTCGCTGATTAAATCAATATTCGAAGACTCAACATGTTTCACACCCCACGACTACAAACAAGCTTCTTAGTTCAAGCTTCTTAGTTATAGTAGCCCTGTTTTCATGAGTCTTTCTGAAGTTGTTGTATCAGTAAGGTCGAGTACCCAACTGCTTTTAACCCGTATCTAATGGGATTGAAGACTGGTGTTAGGATGTCCGTCGAGGCAGCTAACTGGAGTAAGGTAGGGGAGGGTGTTGAGGCGGAGGACGAGATTTCCTATCTATCAGACTTCCTGGACGCTTCCATAGCCTTGTATAAGATAGGTGGTGGAGTATACGAGTCTAAGGCCATCCGCTATATGTTCGCTGGTGTCAGCAAGTGGCTCGAGATGATTGGACCCTTAAACTACTACCCTGGGCTGATCGAGAAGTTATCTGATGCTGGTGTTAGGAAACTATGGGAAGCAGACTTGGATGCAGATTTGATCTCCAGGGCGCTTAAGGCTGGTTGGGATTGCAAGATTGCTTCCCTGATCGGTGGGGAGGGGGAGATTGTGGAATACTGTCGTGAGGTGGCGGCTGAACTCCTTAAATCTCTCGGAGTAGACTACACGGGTATATTGAAGGCTTTTGAAGGCGAATCAGGTAGACCAGAGTTTTACTCTAGTTTGATAGGTCTAACCCTCGTCCTGGCGACAAACATTTAATTTTCAGCTGAGGTAAAATATCTTTTATACTCCCGGGGTTGAAGTCGTTGAGTAAAGCCAGCTTGTTGTTCAAGTATATGTTTGTCGTAATATACGTGATAGCGGCCCTCATGATGATACTTCTTCAGCAGATATTGATGCCCTCAGTCCTCTACGGGGTTTTCCCGGATAATAAGGAGATAGACATTACCCCGGTCGGCAGGCTCTCTATTGTCATCACATATTACAACGATCCTTCTTCGAGTGTTAGTAGTGTGGTAGCGACAGGGTTCATCCCGGTTCTTCACGTGACGCCGGCTAATATGGGCGACGTAGTGTTTGTTAGAGGCTATGGCCTCGACTGGATTATTACAGTTTTATCACTACTAGGGCTAGGCGTTCTATCTCTCACGCTTGTCAGGGTTAGATTAGAGTTGCTTCTTGACAGGGTAGTCGCCATTGTAGTGTTGGTCCTAACAATCTTATCACTGGCAAGTTACATGTACTACACTGTTGCGGTTGAAAGCACACCTATCTATACTGGACGGTACTCTAGAGTAGCCGACAGGCCGTTTGACAAGGTCAATATCACGGGGGTTGGGAGCGAGCTAGGGGTTCTTGACTTCTTCAACGGAAGCTACCTCATCAACCTCAGGACCAATGCTAGTGTTATAGCGTTTTACACTCCTGGTGTAGGCCTAGCTTACTGGCAGGGTTCCCTGGGAAGTGAAGGGTTACAGTATCTGTCCAAGTACTTTAATTTCACACAGCAAACCTATGTTCTTATAGAGCCATGGAACTCTACTGTCTATTATAGTAGGATTGAATTCGCGAGGGGGAGAAGCGGCTTAGAGGGTTTAACTTACCTTACATTGTCTACAATGTTGATGGTGGTTTCTGTGATAGTGGGGTTCTTAAGGAGTTTCCTCGGGCTGTTCAAATCGAAATAGCTTCGCCTAGCCTGGGAAGGAGTCTATCACGGAGAGCACTTCTCTCGTGCTGAATTTCTCGACTCTAAAATACTTGTAAGAGACTTTTCTTAAACTCTTGTTCTCCCCGCCAACCATGATCGTTATTAGCCTAGCTTTAGCCTTCTTTAAACCGTATTGTATCTGCTGCTCTGCGATTCTGTCTATACCGTCAGTTATCAAAATTATATCGGAAACATCTCTGGCTTGATCGGACTTCAAGTCAGCTGTTGCTGTTATTATCGCCCTCGTTATATCTGTCCCACCACTCCCCTTAACGCTCGCTATGTAGTCGATCATCTTCATAACCTTTTTTGCTTTAAGCTTGCCTTCTATCTTTACGAGAGGGTATGTTATACTGTCGAAAAACCTCAGGTAAAAGTCCCTGAATTCCTTGCTCGCCTTCATGAACATCGCTATGGCGACAGCCTTCGCCCACGTCATCTTGACACCCTCCATACTCCCGCTCTTGTCGAGTAGAACGTATACCGGCCCCCTACCCTTTGCTAGTATTTTCCTGAACAAGAGTAGCCTCCTCTCCACGTACCTTAAGTCAAACAATTCCTCAGGTAGCGCAAGGTTGGATGAAACAAGTCTCTCAACATCGCCTCCAAGCTCGTAGCCATCATACTCCCCTCTCTTGAAGCTGTATTTTTCTTGGACAGCAGTGAGCATCCAGGGCTTCAATCCTTTAATTAACTCGAGAATCTTTGTGACATCGAGATTTTTAGCGAGCCTCAATAAATCCATCGAATATTCCTCGAGCTCATACAAGCTGGATGATCCTGGCTGGTCGCCTTCAGCTATTTTCTTCAACGCTTTCGCATTGTCTACAATTCTAGCTGTCACCTCAATCGCTTTCTCAACGCTCTTCTTAAGCTCAGCCTCGTTTTCCTCATTTCTCTCCCCAGGAATGAAGCTCCTGCTAGCCTCCTCCCTTGTTTTGGCCAGCTCAGCTGCGAAAACAGAGGCTGCGATCGAGCTTATGAATGGGTCTAGTATAGTCTTGCTCCTAACCTCGCTGAATCTACGCGAACTAAACAAGTTTCTCACAATCGCCAGATAAGTCTCGAGACCAGGCTCAACATCCTCCCTCACTATAGGAGCCGGGAGGTAGAACGAGTAGAATAAATCGGCACTTAAAACCTCGCTTATCCCATCCGGTTTTTTACCGTGGATGAGAGTGATAAGCTTACTTACCTTCAAACCCCTGTATTTAACCACCGGGTCATCGTAGTTTACGCCCAGTAAGACACCTTTCCTCATCACAGGTCACTACAGTGAGAGCTTCTTCTTAATAACTTCAATCAACTTGTCAACCTCCTCGAGGACTCTCACAGCTTTCTCCCTAACCTGCTGATCTCCGGTCTCCTCGGAAAGCCTCTTCACGCGCTCTTTCACGGACTCAAAGCTCCTCAAGTAGTCTACGAGTCTC
>WYEE01000110.1 GCA_009904025.1 Thermogladius sp.
GGTCTTTAAATCGTTCACATAGATCACAGGATGAAGTCAAGGTGGATAAGCTTGAGAAGCCTCCTTACCGGTGTGTCAAGTATTTCAGTCGCGTAGTATACTATGAAGCCAGCGGCGGCACCGCCAACGACGTCTGAGAGCCAGTGGACACCGAGTAGCACCCTGGTTAAACACACTGCCGTAGCCCAGGTGTATAAGAGGATATTCCAGGGGTACCCGTACTCCCCGCCTAGGAGGAGCGAGATCGCTACAGCTCTAGTTGAGTGCCCTGAAGGGTAGCTGTAGAACTCTAGTTCTTGCAAGAGGCCTTCAGGCACCGCGCCTCCTCCCGGTCTAGGTATTCTAAACACTAGTTTCAACGCGGCATCCAATACCGCTGATACCACTAGGAGGAGCCCCAGCTTAAAAGTCAGCTTGCCAAGCCTCCTCGAGCGGAAGAAGCTTACAGCTACCAGTATAAGCCAGGCCACGCCTAGAAACACAATGCTAGCGGTCTCTGTAATTAAGTCCACGAGGTTGTTGTACGCCCTGAAGTGCTCGTAAGCGTATTCATCTAAGCCCCTGGTTAATCCAGATAAGACTACCAGGGTGATCAAGGTGAAAACGGCGAGGGAGTAGAAAAGCCTCCTATAATAGCAACCCACATATAACACCCTCTATAACTTGGATTTAATCATGAGAGAGATTATTATAAAAAAACAATGGGAATGCCTGGGAAGTTGAAAAAACTAAAGGCGGGGATGCTCTAGATTGGTTTAGCGAAACCCCACTTCTCTAGCGCTCTAGCAAGCTCCTTGTGATCCTTAGCGTACTCTTCGAGAGGTATACCCCTGGTTATAGCATCTAGTGCCTGCCTTACAGCCGTAGCGCCTGCTCTAGGGCCGTCGGGGTGTCCTATAGTGCCACCACCGATCTGCATGACAAGGTCTGTCCCCAGAGCCTCTATGACTATAGGTAGGTTACCTGGGTGTAGGCCACCCGACGATACCGGCATCATTGGCTTAATGTGGTGCATCTCCTGTGGTAGGTGGAATTCGTCGTCTGGGTCCGGCTGATATTTCTCCGACCTCAACATCTTGGCTATCCTAACCACATCAAGCTTAGCGCCTTCAAGCTTGCCAGCACCAGCTGTGCCTATGTGTAGTTGATCCATGCCTATTATCCTGTAGAGTTTGGCTAGCGTGTACATTGATATACCGTGGTATGGGTTCCTCGTGATGGCGGCGTGCATAGCTCTATGTGCGTGAATAGCCAGCTTGTACTCCTCTGCGAGATCCCTTATATAGGTTAGCGCGGACCAGCCTGTTACGACTACATCAACCATTATATACGGGTTCCCGTAGTCGGCAACCAGCTTAAGCCTCTTCTCCATCTCCCTCACATCAGCTGTTATGTTGGCAAACCAAACCTTCCTCTCCCCAGTCTCTTTCTCGACTTTATCGATGACCTTCATTATCGATTTCGCTCTAGCCTCAAACCTGCAGAAACTCGGGCTGGCGAGGTTCTCATCGTCCTTGATGTAGTCCATTCCCCCCATTAGTAGCTCTAAGGCTAGCTTCTCAACCTCCTCGGGCGAGTACCCTTCCTTGGGTTTAGGCACTGTCCCCACAATAGGCCTATCGTAGACTCTGAATATCTCTCTGACCCCTTTCAAACCCTTAGAAGGCCCCTTAAAGTATTCTAGGAATTGCTTAGGTAGGTATATGTCCTCTACTCTAAGCCCTTCAACCCTCCTCATACCGAATATGTTGCCCGCAACGCTTGCTAGAAACGCCGGCATATTGCCTTCCTCAAACAACTCCACCGGATACGCTATTCTCACTAGGTAAGACCCGTCTTTCAAGTCCTTGAAATGATATGCCCTCCCACTCAGCCTCTTGACTCTTGAGACATCGTACCAGCTGTAGAGTGTTGTCCATGTACCAGTACTACTCTCAGCTGCTACTCCACCAGCAGCATCATCGATCGTGAAGCCCTGGGCGGGCTTAATCCTGAACACAACTATCACATGTCTCTCGGGGTCGGGCTGGTAGCTTTTATCAACGTACTCGTGGTAGGGTTCGAAATCTGCTTTGCTCAAGCTCACACCTCGAAAATGTTATTTTGGTCTAATAGCGATTAAACCTAATCCTTGGAAGCCAGGTTTCGATTTGAGGGTGTTTGAGTTGTATGTTGGAAAAATTGTTTACACGGACCCGAAGAGGAGGTTTGACTTCTTAGAGCATATAAGCGATGTATATGTTAGAGCCCGGGGAGACAGTGTGATAAGCCTCCTCGAGAACGCGGGGGTAGCCTTGTTTGAAACCATGGTCGACACGAGTAGCCTCCAAGAGAGAATATCGAGGGATGTTGAAGCCGAGGGCTTCGACCTCGAGAACCTCCTTTACAGGTGGCTTGAATCCCTCTTAACGCTATATTACTCCGAGAGAATTATGTGCAGGGATATCAGAGTGAATAGATTAGTCGTTGAGAGACAGGGCGAGGAGTTGAGGTACAGTGTCATAGGCAGGTGTCTGGGAGAGTTCTTCGACCCGGCTAGGCATGAAGGGCGTGTTGAGGTGAAGGCTGTAACGTATAGCTTGATGAGAATTGTTAAGGAGGATGAGTGGTTAGCCTATTTCGTCCTCGACATATAATGTGATGCCATGGTTTTAAGGGCGACCGCGCACTTCTCGCAGAAGAACCTGCTCTTGTAGTCGACTTCAACAACACTATTGCTGAAGCTCATAACACACTTCCTATCCCCACAGTGCTGCAACCCTAGTAGATGACCTAGCTCATGTGTCACCTCCTTGGCGACTCTTTCAACGTACAAGTCGTATCGAGCGGGCTTACCGTAGTACTCTTCTCTCAACCTCTTAGTGAACACGGCCGCCGTTTTCTTCGCGGGGACGGCTAGACCGAAAACGAAGTTTAGCCCGGGCTCATATGCATCCAGCATCCCCACCCCGAGGCTATATCCCTCGGTATCCAGCGTGGATGTCTTCTTGTATAGCTCTTCTACCACACAGCTGGCAATGTATTGCATTCTACCCCAATCATAGCATTTCAGACTAGGCCTGACAACCTCAGGCCAATTATACGTCTCCAACCTCACCCCAGCACTGGTGAAGCTATCCTCTAGAAGAGAGGATATGGTGTCGACGTACTCTAGGAACCCTGTGGCTGTTAGAGGAACAAGATATATCCTGACCAAGACTACACCCCAGGATTCTACGAGTATGCCGCCGCGGGGACTTGAACCCCGGGCATCCCGGTCTTCAGCCGGGCGCTCTCCCAGCTGAGCTACGGCGGCCCTATTTTATTGAATCTCGTGAAGGGGATTTTAATACTTTTACTCAAATAAATAGAGATTCGTAGGCTTTAGCCTCGGGATGAGCCCAATTATGCTGGCGGCGATATTAGCAGGTGGTTTCGGGAAAAGGCTTAGGCCCTTCACCGAGGATTCACCTAAGCCCTTAGTCCAGGTGGCGGGGGAGTCTATCATCGACTGGCAGATCAAGTGGTTGAAGAAGCATGGTGTTAGAGAACTAGTTATACTAGCTGG
>WYEE01000095.1 GCA_009904025.1 Thermogladius sp.
TAGAACTCGACCATGATATTGTAATATGCATTCTCCGAGCTACAATTAAATGCCTCTCCTCCAGGTTGAGGTTGGGTTACTTCAGTAGACTAGGGTTTTGAATAAACAAAGCTAATTAAAATGGTTGCAAGATGCTTAGACAGGGTACGAAGGGCCCGTCGCCTAGCTTGGATAGGGCGCCGGCCTTCGGAGCCGGAGGGCCCGGGTTCAAGTCCCGGCGGGCCCGCGCCCCCTTTAAATACCTTCCACGCTTCACGGCCTACTTGGGGTTGTGAACTATTATATGATTTACCTGGCGAAATCATGAGTGAGGTGATTACCTGGTAATCATTTTTGTTATCTTGTTCTAATTATTCTCCATGCGTTCTCCCCGCCTATTACAAATTACAGTAGTTATGCTAATCCTTACTCATGGGTAGAAAGGGGGCCTACAAGCACGCTTTACCTTGCAGACTATTATATCAAGGAGAAGGAGCTAGCTGTGAGGGCCTCCTTGCTCTGGTCTTCGTAGTTCCCGGCTTCATAATGCTGGAATCCCACGGGAAACCCAGAGAAAAAGTGTGCTCCTCAAAGGATCCGTCTTTATAGCACTCCTATCTTTGATAATAGGTGGGTATATAAGCTACTATTACTTCAACGCTGCCAAAATGATTTGTTTAGTGGACATAATGTTCATCCCATCCCACACGGTTCTCTATTTAATCTGGTCTCGGAAGTACCGCATGGGGAAAGCAGGTTTGATTGCGGGGTCTTTGAGAGTCTACCTATAGAAAGGTGGGGGTGTCACTGAAGTAACCGAGGAGGAGTTGCCTAGCGGATTGAGAGAGGCTGGAGTCTACTATCGATAAGGTGCTGAAGGAGGTTAAACCGAGATTCCAATGGTACGAGATCCTCTTACTAGCTGTTTTTCTTTTCTTCGTAATCTCCGCTCTGATCATACTCATAATATCGTAGAATACTCTCCGGGGTTTAATCCTTCATCTAGAACCCTCAGGGTTTCACGGGAGCTACCCTACTGGTACCCACGACCATAATGGCACTAGGAGTGGAACCAACTGTTTCGTAATACTTAGATATTGGATCCCCCTTTAACCCAGCCTGATGAATCCGCATGCTCAGTATCACGTAACATCTTCTTGTGAGAGCGTCGAGGTCACACATAATGCGGAATGCATGTATTCTAGGAAAAACGGGCTCTAAGTGTTCTCAGAGGGTAGGTTTAATAGGTGGTAAAGGGTTTATTTTCGACGGTGGGTTTTTGCATCGTACAGCCTTGGCCGGGTTAGCTGTAGTGCTTGCTCTACTAGTCGCTTTCTCGGCTTACTACCACGTGTCACCCAATAATCCCCGGGTCAGGACTACTACCACCACCTCGACTGCGGGAACATGCTCGCCCGCCAATACAACTATGTTGATAACGTCAACTACACCTCAATTCCCTACTACAACCCCTACGCCGACCACTACCACCATCCAGCTGGGGGAGGGCGGGTTTGTATCTAGGGCTTGCCCGGTGGGGAGTGTACCCGTGGAGATGAAGGTTAGCGCGGGTTTGATCACGGATGAGCAACTCCTCAACAAGACCGTGTCGGCTCTGGAAAACTTGGTTAACCAGAGTGTTTGGGGCCTAGGGGAGGACACTCTCAGACTAATCAACGTCCTCAAACACAGGGGCGGCAACGTGGCTCTCCTCAAAATCACTGTCGAGATAAGGAACAACGGTGATTCACCTATACTAGTCTACGGGGGAGCCTGCGAGGGCGCCTCCGTGCTAGACTTTGTGCTGGAGAACTTGACTGGTAGAAGTGAGATAGGTTTCTCAGACACGTGGCTCACGCCTATCAACGGCACCGTGTACACTGGGGATGGAATCGTCTGTGTCCTAGCCCTATATAAGCGGTACCTTTTCCCAGGCCAGTCCATGGAGAACACACGCTATTTTGTGATAGAGAAGCCGTCTCCAGAGGGCGTGTTCAAGGGTAGAGTAGACGTATTCGTTAACGGGCTCTCAGAGGGCCCTTGTCTACACCCTCAACCCCAGGAGCCCTGCAACTGCACTGCAATATTCTTCGTAACATACTAATTCTTCATCGCCCACCTCTTGTCCGCGCAACCATGATCTTCTACTCATCGCGCAAGTCTCCCCGCGCACCTAGTCTTGAAAGCCGGCTCGCCGACTGGAGTAAAACTTCACGGTGGCCCAGGTCTAAGAGGATACCCTCCCTTTCATTCCTTATCCTACATAAAGATGAGGCTGAGGCTCCGACCCACTAGCGGATGAGACGGGGTGGTTGCGGGGCATGTAGTTTTATCCTGATTCGGAACAAGTATTATTTAGGGACACCAAGTAGGGTCGCTATGATTGAGGCTAATTGTATTTTCACGAGCTTGTCGACGTCTACTACATAGTATTTCGAGTACTTCCCGAACCTCCCCGCCAGCTCTACGACCCTGTTTCGGGCTTTCTCTCTTATTGCAATGACCTCTGGGGGTAGGCTGGATCTCTGGTGCTCGTGGCTGATTGCCCGGTAGAGTAGACCGTACCTTAGCATCCCACCGTAGAAGATTGGGACTGTGTAAGCGTCGAAAGCCTGTGCAACTGTAGCGCTCTCCTCTAATGAGGGGTCGGTTTCAATCCATTTTTTCTCCGCCTCCAGCTCCCTGGCCCCTGTCTCCAGGAAATAATTGAGAGACTCGAAGAACGGGTTGTCTTCACTCATGTAAGGCTTTATCCTCTCAACCTCCGACTCCAGCTCTTCATTCAACTTCACCTTGCTCTCATGGCTCAGCCTAAGGATCTCCCTCCTAGGTATCCCGATAGGGGTGTCGTCGTCAAGCCTCTCGTCGTAGACGTAGGGCACCTCGCTGACTAGCTCGAATACATTCGGGTTCAACCTCCTCGCGTAGTCGTAGCTACTACCACCATGCCTGATCACGTCGACTGGGGGCTTTTCCAGGTACCTCTCAAGCCAGTCGTAGATCTCGGCGGTGCTGGGCATGAGGAACACCCCCTCGTGGACTTTCTTCATGTATGGTGCTTCAGGCTCCCCCTTGTGGACTGGCACACCGAGCTCTCTTGGAACCCCGTACAATATTTCCAGCATGTCTCCACCAGGGTCTCTAGTAACATAATAGTAGGTTCCCGAGAAACCCGCGTTGTGGAGGCTGTAGATGTAGTCAGGCCTCCACTCTTCTAAGAGCTTCATGAGGCAGGCTGTCTCGGGTGTAGGATTGTTGAACTTGAGAGACTTGTACTCGAAGGGGAAACTCCACTCAACCTGCTTGTAACCCGGGGGGCGGTAGTAGTTGTTGCGGGCGTTGGATTTTACCTGGCTAGAAGGGGGAGGAAATGAGGAGGTATGTTACAGACCGGGTTGTAAGCTCCTTTTTGTCCTAATCTCCGTCCTCGCCATAAACTTCATAATCATTAACCTCGCCCCGGGTAATCCTGCCACTATAATGGGGGCGGAGACAGGCCTCATCAGCCAGGACTACATCCAGTACCT
>WYEE01000111.1 GCA_009904025.1 Thermogladius sp.
CAGGTTTCAGGTTCTACTGCGGGGTGGACAAAAACATTTGTAAGGCTGTTGCTGAAGCCTACGAGTCTGACGTCGTGTTCAAAGCGGTCAACATATTCCTGGAACCTGCCTGGAGGAATGTTGTTGCTGGAAGCCTCGAGTTACCTGTGGATTTGAGCTGTTGCTTCGAGGAGTTGTTTTAAGTCTTATCCCATCTGACCAGTTAAGGCTATGCGGCTCCTCCCAGCCTGCTTTTTATCCTCCTGTACTCCAGCATCGCTGCTAAGCTACTGACGGCTCTCTCAGGGCTTGGGTATGCGGGTATTCCATTCTTATTAAGTATTCTTATAGCATCTCGTACTTCAACGCCCCCGACGAAACCGGCGACAACCGGCTTCGACAGCTTCTTTTTCAACTCGGCGAGGCTCTTAGCTAGCTCTATTGGGTCTAAGACAGCTGTCCTGCAGTAGAGCAGGATAATGTTGTCAACTTCTTCTGACTCCTCTAGTATTTCGACAGCCTTAACGTAATTGTCGACGAGGGCCCCGCCCGTCAAGTCTATTGGGTTCCTCGCGCTCCCATACCACGGCATCACTTTCCTAAGTTCATTCTTCAACTTGTTGCTGGGGTCGATAAGGGGTATATTGTATTTTTCAGCCGCGTCCGTAGCCAGAACACCGACACCACCCCCATTGGTTAGGATAACGGTTCTCTCCCCCCTCGGGATCTCGAGTAGGGAGAATGCTCTAGCCCAGTCGAACATCTCCTCGACAGTGCTCGCCTCTAGCACGCCGGCTTGCTTGAAAGCTGTCTCATAGATCCTACTACTCCCGGCTAGGCTCCCAGTATGGCTTGCCGCAGCCATAGACCCTCTTGTGGATTTACCCGCTTTAATAACTATCACAGGCTTCCTCGCCACGACTTTCCTCATTTCTTCAACAAAAGCCTTCCCTGTCCCGGGCTTCAGCCCCTCCAAGTAGATGGTTATAACCTTGGTGTTCTCATCGTCTGCTAAGTAATCCGATATCTCGGTTACACCAAGATCGCTCATGTTACCCAGGCTGACAAGCGCTGCCATCCCTAGCTCCTCCATGAGTGTCCAGCCCATTAGGGCGATTCCAAGAGCCCCGCTCTGCGTCAAGAAGGATATGCCTCCCACAGCAATATCCTTCGTCCCGAACGTAGCGTTGATCCGGCTAGGTGTATACGCGTAACCAAATATGTTAGGCCCCAGTACTCTCATACCATACTTCCTAGCTACTTCAACCAGCCTCCTCTCACCCTCCTCGTTCCCAGCCTCAGAGAAGCCGGATGTTATAACAACTAGGAATTTAACTCCTTTCCTCCCGCACTCCTCCGCAGCTTCTATCACCTTGTCTGCAGGTATTGCTATGATCGCTACATCTACTTCATCGTCGATCTCCAGGACACTCTTGTATGCTTTCAAACCCAATATTTCATCCGCCGACGGGTTGACAGGGTATATCTTACCCTTGTAACCGTATTCGATCAGGTTTCTCAGTATGACGTGCCCGATTTTACCTGGGCTCCTGCTTGCCCCTATTACAGCTATGCTGCGGGGGTTGAAGAGGCTACTCAAGCTCAAATCGTAAGCACCTCATTATTATATTTCATGGTTCACCTATCCATAGAGGTATATATAACTTTATTTATCTAGGCAAATACTATATGATTCTTCGAGTAGTTATGTTCAAGTAGCCTTTCTCCAAGTCAGCGATTGCGTAGTAGCCTAGATTTACCTCACCCAGGCAGATTGTTCTACCGCTAGTAGAATTGGTTCTACAGCTCGTTACGACAACATACTGTGGTTTACACCTGTTGATGAGGTAGTCTATGATAGGGCTCCCGGGAATATTTTCCTCCTCTAATCTAAGCCCCATAGGGCTGAAGTACGTTATGAGCAGGTCGGCTCTCTCCACCCCCATTATCCTGTCTTGTTGCAGGTTGTAGCCGATGCTTAGCACGCTTATACCTTTAAGATCCATGAGAGTCGACTCAACGTATCCCCCGGAGTCTTTCAAGGCTTTTACAATAAGCTCGCTGTCAAGCCGTCCTGTAAAACCCACAACCTTTAACCCGCAAGCCCCTGTCAAATATTCTATTATCCTTGGACTCTTGATATCGCCCCCGAGGTGGACTATATCAGCTTTAACCCTAATTGCCTCCAGGCATATATCTCGCGCGGTTTGCGGGAGACCCTTGAAGCCGTGTGCTATGATAATCCTCAATTCACTCAGCCCATTTAGCGAAACCCTTGTACTCGTATCCCCCTACCAGTAATCTGCAACACCCCTCTGTATTGCTACACTGCAACACCCCTTTTACAATCCCTTTGCCGCCTTCATAGAACAATGGGGTATAGAGGGCTTCAAAGGAGAGAATCTCGCATATATCCATCGGCGGTTCAACCCCCTCCAGAAGCCTCCAACCCGAAACCAACCCCCTAACCGGATAGTCTAACGCGTAAACACCCCCCTCGAACTCTGTTTGGATAGCCGATACCCCGAGAGTTTTGTAGTAGGGCTTGTTGATTAGACTGCTCGACAGACCCGAATTATACATTATCGAGTATTCTCTCCCCGAGTAGACGCCTCTACGGTAGCTCCTATAGAATTTCATAACCTCACGTCTAGTCAAACCTGTTGCCGAGGCGTTTGCTTCAACCCAAGCCTCAAGCCTTCCCCCCGTGAAACCGGGGAACAAGTCTTTGTTCTCCGTGACGAACTCTATAGCAGAGGTAGAGCTTTCCCATCCGTAGAGTATCAAATCGATATCGCTGACCTTCGGGTTGTGGATTGAGGGTAGGAGTGAGCCCGTGACACCAATAGTGAGGGGCTTTACCGCTTCCAGTAGGGAGTCTATCATAGCCAGGGCAGTAGCCTCTAGCTCATCATTAGCCCTCATGATGATCTCCTCGGCTCTCTTAACAGGGTTGTAGATCTCAATTACATCGCTGGAGGTAACGTAGGGTATATTCGAATCGTAGAAAGGTATATACGCTTGCTTCAGCGAGGTCTTCCTGACCTCGCCTGCATCGTATTTGGAGATAACTCTTTCCAGGAAACTGCTACGATCCCTCCAAACAGAGGGTGTTTTCGATGGACAATACTTAATGTACGATAAAATCATGTAGTACTCATGGTAGTTGCCCACTACAACGGCGTAGCAATCGTTTCTAAGCCTTAAATAATAATGGTCTAATACAGTGGTGTGAAGCAAGCGTGGCCGCCATGAATTCAGGAATTATTATCCTGGCTTTAGACTATGACGGTGTTTTAGTCGACAGTTACAGGGGTGTAGCCGACTTCTACAGGAGAGATCTAAGGGAATTAATGGGTGTCTCAAAAGAGGAAGCCGACTTTCTGCTCTACCTAGAGTATTTGAGTGAAGGCATCGGCTTGATGAGAGAAGATTGGTGGTTTAAGTACATCCCGGGTTTAACAGAAGAGAAGTTCGACGAGTTGATATCCAGATACTGGGAGAGAAGGATAGAGAAGACAA
>WYEE01000044.1 GCA_009904025.1 Thermogladius sp.
TTGATGTCCTGCCCCACGTGATCGATGTGGCGGAGGCCTTAGGCCTAGTCTCGGTTGACGCCGAGGGAGACCTATCCCTAACCGATCTAGGGGAGAAGGTTGTGAGAGGCAACATTAAAAGCGTTAAGAGCATGCTAAAAGAAAACGCTAGGAGAGTGGAGCCGTTGAACACATTGTTGAATGTGTTGTCGAAAAGCAGGAGGATAAGTGTTGAAGAGTACGAGAACATTCTATCCAGGTACTACTATGTTCACTTGAATGAAGCGAAGTATAACATACTGCAATGGGGCGCCTTCCTAGGCTTGTTCAAAATGGATGGGAACGACGAGTACGTTTATTTGCTCCGCTCTTGATAACCTCAAAGGATAGTTTCTGTTAAAACGCTTGTCCTAGGAGTAGTGAAGGTGAGCAGTCTACGCGGTCTAACTAAAAGCGAAGTCGAGGAGAGGATTAGGAAATACGGCTTAAACGTTGTACCCGAGAGGAAGGAGTCTCTTCTCAAATTATTTGCTAGGAAATTCACAGGTCTAACACCGTACACTATTGAGGTCGCAGCCATAATATCCTTCTTCCTAGGCAGGTACGTCGACTTCGCTGTAATGGTTGCCCTTCTACTAGTCAACGCGGTCATCGGGCTGGTACACGAGCAGAGGGCTGAGAAGGCGGTGGAGCTACTGAAATCAAGGCTCAGAGTGATTGTTAGAGTGCTGAGAGACGGCTCCTGGGAAGAAGTCCCAGCGGAGTATATTGTACCAGACGACATCGTAAAACTGAAGCTCGGCGATGTAGTTCCGGCTGACGGGGAATTGATCCAGGGGCATTTAATCGTGGACGAATCAGCTTTAACAGGCGAGTCTCTCCCTGTGGACAAGAACCCGGGTGACAAAGTATTCGCAGGCAGCAGTGTGTTGAGGGGGGAGGCTGTCGTCAAGGTCACTGCAACAGGGCTGACGACACGCTACGGTAAGACAGTTGAGCTGGTGCAGGTAAGCAAGCCAAGGCTGATTATAGAGGAGATCACGAGTAGCATCACGAAGGGACTACTAGTCGCGGACATCTTCTTCATAGCCCTCGTGGCGGCTAAGCTGGTTTTGAGTAGGACCAGCATACTAGACCTACTGCCTTTCACTCTAACCCTACTGATAGCTTCCATACCGATAGCCCTGCCCGCTATGACCACTATAACCCTGGCTTTAGGCAGTCTCGAGCTAGCTAGGGCGGGTGTGATCGTGAGGAGGCTTGAGGCGATTGAGGCTGGGTCGATGATGGATGTTATATGCCTTGATAAAACCGGGACTATAACGGAAAACAGAATTTCAGTGAAAGAAGTGATCCATCTAACCGAGGATTACTCGGAGAAAGACATCCTACTCTACGCGCTCCTCGCATCGGAGGAGGACGCTAAAGACCCGATCGACAGGGCTGTCATAGAGAAGGCCTCTGAAGAGGGGGTTTCAAAAGACGGGGTTGAACTAGTTGAGTTCAAGCCATTCAGCCCTGAGACAAAGAGGACTGAAGCCCTCGTGAAAATCGGAGGGGTGCCTGTGAGAGCCGTGAAAGGTGCTCCCCAAGTCCTCGCGGAGATGGATGGGAGCCTGGATAAACAGAGGTATGAGGATATTGTTAGAGAAATAGGTGGGAGGGGCGAGAGGCCTCTAGCAGTAGGTGTCGAGAAGGGCGGTGTCTTCAGGGTCATCGGCCTACTAGGCTTGTACGATAAGCCTAGAGAAGACTCCCCCAGCTTCATAAAAGCTATCAAGGAGATGGGTGTAAAGCCGGTCATGATCACTGGAGACAACTACTATGTGACGAAGAGCATTGCGAGAATGGTCGGGATAGACGGTAAAGTAATCTCCCTGAAGGGTATGCCCAAGGAGGAAATACGCAGTTTAATTGACAGCGTTGGCGTCTTCGCCGAGACAGTCCCTGAAGAAAAACATGATATTGTTGTAGCACTCCAGGAGAAAGGCCATGTAGTGGGGATGACAGGGGATGGGGTTAACGACGCCCCCGCCCTGAAGAGAGCTGACCTCGAGGTGGCGGTGAGCAACGCGACAGATATAGCCAAGCTCTCGGCGTCCGTTGTCCTCACAAGACCCGGGCTCAGGAACATAGTTGACATAATCCATCTGGGTAGGCGGGTCTACAGGAGGATTGTCGTGTGGTCCCTGAACAAGATAGTTAAAACATTCCAGATAGTCTACTTCGTCGCAATATCAACGCTATTCCTAGGTCTACCCGTCTTGTCTCCGACGCACATGATACTCATGTTGTTCCTATACGATTTCGTAACACTGTCTATAAGCACTGACAACCTAAGACCCAGTAAGAAGCCTGAGAGGTGGAATCTCCGGAAGCTGGTAGAGATCTCAGTAGTGCTGGGTTTAATCAAGATCGTCGAGTTATTCGCAGCACTATACATAGCCTTAGACTATCTCGCACTACCCTTCGACCAGGTTAGAACGTTCGTGTTCTACGTCCTATTGCTCTCCGGGTTGTTCAACATATTGAACTTCAGGGAGACAAACTGGTTCTGGGCTAGTAGGCCTAGCCTACCGGTAGCTTTATCGATCTCAGGCGATATAATAGTCGGCTCTATCTTAGTCTACGGGGGCTGGATTATACCGTCAATACCATTAAGCGCAATACTACTGGGCTTCATATACTCGGTCTCCGTGACACTCCTATTAACAGACGTGGCCAAGCTCTTCGTGTTCAGGGTTTTCGGGGCAGTGTGAGGGAGGTTCTTCAACCATCACTACCCTAATAACCTAGACGCCCGCGAAGCTCGGGGAGTATGGGTTCATATCAAACTTTATCCACAGCTGTTAAAGTGGTTTTCAACCCTCTTCGTATTCACGTGGAGTGGTTTTGGTCGTCTATCTAATGGTCGATGTAAGCTTATCGATTTTTCTCCATGCCTCTTATAAAAACCTTCTTAACGATATTAATCCTATTCACCGCGGCTATCAAGACTGAGAAAAGGTTTTCAAGGTTGTTCGACCCAACTTTTAACACTGCTTCTCTGTAGTGCCGGCCCACTAAGACGCCTATCTCGCTGGGGGCTACGACAGCCCTCCTATTCCTCAGGCATTCGGCCGCCATTAGGATAGATTGCGCGCAGGGAGAGGGGGTTACGCAGAGACTCACAGACCATGTTACGTCGCTGTAGCTCGTGGTGACGATATTTATCGCCATACTATTCAACTGATTCAGGGTGAGAGGTCTCGTGGAAACCAGTATGGTTAGACCCACATTGTTGCTCGAGACCAGCTTGAGGAACTCGCCTACCGTCCTAAATGAATCTGCTTGGAGGGCGAGCACAGGGGTCGAGGGGTATGGCAGGTATTTGCCCGATGTCTCCAACACGATGGATCTCCGGCTTAAACCGGCTTTGCATTTCAGGATGGGGGATAGGAGGGCGTAATCCCTGGCGGAGAGAAGGGTGATCTTCGAGTTCCCTTTAGAGGTCGCGAGTTTAAGGACGCCTATGAGAAG
>WYEE01000064.1 GCA_009904025.1 Thermogladius sp.
TTAAAATCGTCGTCCTCGTGGGGAGAGGGTTTGAGGCCAGATACCTGTCTATGACGAACACCGCGTACTCGTCTACTCTCAGCGAGATTACTCGTTTCCTCTGCTTCAGGTTTAAAGTTATAACATTCTGCTGAACAGCTGTCGACGACATCTATTCCCCTCGTAAGTGCATTTTGAATTCAACATCCCATAGTAATTAATGGTTGAGTGGGGATCTCATTCTGTATTTGTGATGAATACTTAAATAAAACAGATAATGATGTTACTTGAAACAGGGATTTTCAATATCCAGATTTTATCAGAGAAGCTTTAAATAGGTTCAACATATAACAAATTACGTGAACCGGCCCTTGCCACACCCCCGTGGTGTAGGGGTAGGGATGAGCAGGGGAGACTCCCCTGGGCAATCCTAAACAATGGTATTATTTAAATAAAGTTAGGCCATCTTATTTGAAACAGGGTTGATTTTGAAGAACCTTGTTGAGTCTCTCAAAGAGGTTCACTTTCAAGTGAAAATAATCGAGCTCGGCGGCTTGAGACTGGTTGTGAAAGAGTACGGTAGGGAACCCGGCGTGTTGAAATGGGCTTTCATAAAAGCCTCTACACTCCCTTTTCAAATGTACCCGTTTGAGATGAGCCCTTTCAACAGGCTTGCCCGGGAGGTTAAAGCCTTCAAATCGCTTAGGGGGTTCATGACCCCCAGAGTAATCCTCGTCGACTACAGGAATATCTTGCTTGTAAGAGAGTTTGTCAACGGCTCCAATGACCCTCAAATACTGGATCAGCGTGTGGGGGAGCTGGGTTTAGCGTTAAGTGTAGTCCACAATCAAGGCTTCTCTCTCGGGGACAGCAAGGTAGACAACATAGTCTTCAACCCTGAAACAGAGAAATGGTTTATAATAGATGGCGAGCAAGTCGTAGAATCCGCTACACCTCAAACCATGATATGGGATCTACTCTTATTCTTGAGCTCATATCTTCTATTAACCATTGAGAGAAGCCCTCGGAAGCTACTGGATTTCAGGAGAAGAATGCTACTCTTCCTAAACTCCTACCTCGAGAATATTAGTGTGAGGAAAGATCTCTCTAACGCCGTAAGGACCAGCCAGGTGAAGCTGATATCCTCTTTAATGCTACCATACCCGTATAGCAGGGTCTTCCTAGAGACAATTCGAGCTAGCAGTAGTTGAAGTTACCTTCCTTAAAGACAATACACCTTGAAAACCTGGCTGGTTTTGCCCCCTTCAACTCTATAATAGTAGCCTCTATTAACGAGTTTTTCAATTCTACCATCATTAAGCTTGGTACCATGGATGCGTCTCCTCCACCCCAAACGCCTGTCAGGGAGCCCGGGTTCAGGTGTAGGATGCCCCTCTCCCTGTCTATTTCGATGAAAGGGGAGTGGGTGTGACCGGAGAATAGTATCCGGGCACCGAGCCTAACGGCTATCTCAGATAACTGTCTGATATTGCCCCGAGGATACACGCGGTCGCCATGGTGAACTCCTACTTTGAAGAAGCCGGTGTCGAAGACGGCTGTCTTCGGGAGTGGGAGATAGTCCATGTTCCCCTTCACAACATACACGTTCTGGGACAAGCTTTTAACCCAGTTTAAAACCTCGCCACCCGTTAAATCGCCTGTGAAGACGACTACATCCCATATCCCCGAGTTTATGATACCTAGAAGCTCGCCTGGGATCCCGCTCGCTCTGTCTGGAATATGTGTGTCCCCTATACCCAGTATCTTCAAAAAAACCACCGGTAGAGGTACACTCGGTTAAAACAGCTACTTGTAGGGTAGAGCAATAATGTTCTTCGCCGAGACAGATAACTCGACGCTTGAACCCAATGGTATATCTATGTAGTTGGGCAGGTATACTAGGAGACTGGACTTACCCACCTTAACCCTTGTCTCAAGCTTTTCGCCAACGAACATCTTGAATTCGACTACACCTTTGAATACAACTGTTGTATCGCCCCTTGCCCCGCCCAGCGAGATTACCTCGGGCCTTATCACCACAGCCACTTTACCCTTCACACCCTTCTCAGCGGGAGTGGCTGGTATCTCTGCGTCCAGGTCGCCGAGCTTCACGAGCACGTAATCCCCTTTCTCCCCCACTACCTCGCCCTCGTAAATATTGCTCCTCCCCAGGAACTCGGCGACAAACAAGTTCTTCGGCCTGAAATACGCTTCATCAGGCCGGCCCACCTGCATTATCCTACCGTTGTTCATAACCGCTATCCTATCGCTCATGCTCAAAGCCTCGACCTGGTCGTGTGTCACGTATACTGTTGTTATCTGAAGGTTCCTTTGAATTCTCTTAAGCTCCTCCCTCATCTCGATCCTAAGCTTCGCGTCGAGGTTGCTTAAAGGCTCGTCGAGTAGTAGCACTCTAGGCTTCACCACCAGAGCCC
Organism: Thermogladius sp.; assembly: GCA_009904025.1. Classification (GTDB taxonomy): domain Archaea; phylum Thermoproteota; class Thermoprotei_A; order Sulfolobales; family Desulfurococcaceae; genus Thermogladius. The sequence goes on from WYEE01000064.1 coordinate 2,415, forward strand.
TAGCTAATGCAACTCTCTGTTGTTGCCCTCCACTCAGTTGAAGCGGGTACCTCTTCTCCAACCCCTCCAGCCTTACAAGCTCCAATGCCTGCTTGACGAGTCTCCTTATATCCTCATCCGAGAGGTTAAACTTCCTCTTTTTAACCCTGAGGCCGTAGGCGATGTTGTCGAAGACCGTCATATGCGGCCATAGAGCATAATTCTGGAAAACCATTGCAGTCTCCCTTTCGTATGGTTTCTTGAACGTTACATCCTCCTCGTCGAAGAAGACTCTACCCGACTCAGGTACCTCGAAGCCTGCTATTATCCTCAGGGTCGTGGATTTACCGCACCCGCTGGGGCCGAGTATAGTGAAGAACTCGCCTTTCTCCACGTTGAGTGAGACGTTGTCTACAGCGACTACATTCCCAAAGAACTTGCTCACGTTCTCCAGCCTAACGCTAACCGGTTTTATCTCGAGGCTCATCCTTTACACCCCTATGAATGCATATCTTTGTTTAAACACTGATATTATAATGATTACTGCGATCAACTGTATTAGGATTAATAGGCTGCCAATTGCCGCGGCCTCCTGTATTCCAGCAGCTGTGGCCTTCAAGGTGTACATGTAAAGCCAGTATGTCACGGGGGCCTGCTCTGCTTTCAGCCCTCCTAACGTAATGCTCGTGGTGACCTCGGTTGACATGTATACGAATCCCAGTAGCGCACCGCTCAACACGTATGAGAGTATGAACGGGAATATCACGCCGAATATCACCCTAGTCCTGCTAGCCCCGAGGTTCATCGCAGCCTCCTCCAGGTTCTTGTGCACCTGCTGGAAGCCGGCGTAAACAGATCTAACCACGTACGGGAGCCTCCTAACGCTGAAGGAGATCACTAGCACCACCCACAGCTGGAATGCCCTGATGTCGAGGGGGTTGAGGAAGGAGAGGCCTGTTGCCTGGGCTAGATCCCTGAAGAAGAACCAAT
>WYEE01000012.1 GCA_009904025.1 Thermogladius sp.
TGCAGCATCCACTATTATCTCCCCGCTCGTGCTACTAGGTGTTCTATAATACATGGAGTACAGTGCTCCCCCTATTACCACCGCGAATATCAATGTCAATACAATTATTAACTTCAAGCCACAACCCCTTCAAGTTTACATTGTTTACATTAGCAAGAATTTATAAGTGTTGCTGTATAGTCAGAGTTTAAGTGGTGGTCAACCGCGCATGGACATACCGATGTTAATAATATTATTAACATCGCTGGGTGTAACCATCTACGTGATAGCTAGTGTTATATCCGGCGTTGGCATGGGGTCTCTCGCGACTGCGTTTACTTCCTGGGAGTTCAGGAGTGCCCTCACGCTGAGTCTAGTCGCAGCCTTCCTCGCAACTATTCTCGCAACACCGCTCGCTATAAGCATAGCCTACGTGATGGCTAGGAGGGGTGGTCTGCTACCCCTGGTCGCAGAGTCTCTCCTCACGCTACCCTTCACTACGACGCCAGTGGCTACAGGTAGTATTGTCCTCCTCTTCATAGCCCAGACGTCTCCTGGGAGGTGGCTTGACAGGATCTTAAACCTACTATTCACTTTAAACGGGGCTGTTCTTGTCCAATTTATCCTTGCTTTATCCACAATGTTGACCCCGATGATAGAGGCCTTTAAAACAGTAGACGTCGAGTACGAGCATGTTTCCAGGACGCTCGGACACGGCTTTTTAAGCACTTATATCAGCGTTGTAATACCCTTAGCCAGGAGAGGTCTCTTGTCCTCTATTCTAATGGGTTTCATGAAGGCTTTCTCAGATTTCGGTGCAACAGTCATGGTAGCCGGTATTATAATCGGTAGGACAGCAACGTTACCGGGTGCTATATATGTTGAGATGAGTTCAGGGAATGTGAATATCGCGCTGGCTATGATCATCCTCTCTATAACAGTATCGTTTACTATAAGTCTCCTGGCAAGGATTTTCAGGAGTGGCGGCTTTGAACGGACTTGAGGTAAGAGACCTCGTCGTAGCGATAGGCGGCTTCAGAGTTGTGGCGGAGAAGCTTGTTGTAGCGCGTGGTGAAATAGGGGTTATCCACGGCCCTAATGGGGCTGGCAAGACCACTCTGCTAAAAGCTATCGCAGGCCTGGTTAAACCTGTTAGAGGGCTTATAGTGATCAACGGGGAGACAGTTTTCAAAGCCTACGTGAAGACCGAAGTGAACAAGCCCCCGGAGAAGAGGTGGGTTGGATACCTCCCCCAGAACCTGCTGTTATTCCCCCACATGACAGTCTACGAGAACATAGCCTTCGCTATGAAGGGTAGGGGGATTAAACCAGACTCTAGGAAGGTAAGCGAGGTCCTCGATCTAGTTGGCTTGAAAGGGTTGGAGGATAGGAGACCCTCCGAGCTATCTTACGGGCAGCAACAAAGGGTGGCGTTGGCTAGGGCCCTAGCCTCTAATCCCCGCGTCCTCTTATTGGATGAGCCTTTCTCGAATATAGACGTTGAGTTTAAAAGGGAGTTGCGGAGAGAGGTTTCCAGGATAGCAAGGACGCTGGGTTTACCCACCCTACTTGTCTCACACGACCCAGAGGATCTGACTATAGCTGACAAACAGTTTCTCATGGATAAAGGAGTTCTCCGCGGGAGGGTCTAGATGGCTTTTACAAGCCTGTAAGGCCTGGCGATTTTGTATATAATCTCGTATGTGCACCTGGGGCATTGGATCCTGCCTCTATAAACCTTCATCTCCTCCTCGTCGAAGACGTACCCGCACCTACCGCAAACGTATTTAACCATTTGATCAACCCCCGGACTGTAAAATTATTGCTTAAATAAGTTTTTAAGGATGAGAGTCTAAAACTAGTTACGTGAAGCCTGGATCAAAGGTTGGATAAAGTAATGGTTGTAAGCGAGTTAGATTGTGGCGGTCTACCACCAGAGATATGCGAGCAGTTAAGTAGAGAGGAGCAGGTCATCAAGATAAGGGTTGATATGAGAAAGTTCGGTAAAGCGGTAACTGTGGTCGAGGGTTTACCTAGCGATAAAGAGACGTTGAAGAGCATTGCTAAGGCGTTGAAGACGAAGCTGGCTGCCGGGGGTACTTACAGGGACGACGGGGTGATAGAGCTCCAGGGAGACCATAGGCACAGAGTGAAGGAGATACTTGTCAACGAGTTCGGCTTCCCGCCAGAGAACGTTTTAATCGTGGATTAACCTCAACAAGTTTTTCTCACCTACTCCTCCATTTTGTCCTCGAGGCCTAGAGCCTGGATTATCTCTTTATACCTGTTTCTCACCGTCACCTCTGTTACCCCCGCTACGTGTGCTACTTCTTTCTGCGTGCGCTTCTCCCCTGCTGAAATAGCAGCTATGTAGACGGCGGCTGCCGCTAGGCCTGCTGGGTCTTTGCCCGCTGTCACCCCCTTATTCCTAACCTTATTTAAAATCTCTGTAGCGCGCATGATCATCTCCCCGCTTAAACCCAGCGCGTGGGCTATTCTAGGTATGAAATCTATAGGGTCGACAGCGGTTACTTTAATACCCAGCTCCTTCAGCAATAGCCTGTAACACCTCGCGATCTCCTTCCTGGGGATCCTAGTGTACCTCGTTATTTCGTCGAGTGATCGTGGAACCCTGGCCTCTCTTGAGGCGACGTATACGGCCGCCGCTATAACGCTCTCTATACTACGCCCTCTCACAAGCCCTTTCTCCACAGCCATACGGTAAATTCTAGCAGCCTCCTCTCTAACATGGGTTGGGAGATTCAGGAGCTCTGATAACCTCTCCAATTCGTTCAACGCCTGGGCTAGATTCCTATCAATGCTACTCTGGATCCTCGTCCTAGCCTGCCATTTCCTAAGCTTCTGGAGCTGGGCTTTCTTCTCCACTATCCTCCTACCAGAGGCATCTTTGTCAGCGTAGTCTATTGAGGTGGCGAAACCCATATCGTGGACAGTGCCTGTGATAGGCCCCCCAGTCCTAGCCCTCTTCTCCCTCTCCTCCGGTGTGAAAGCCCTCCACTCAGCTCTCTCATCTATAACTCTCTCCTCAATAACCTCCCCAGTCTCCAAGCAAACGTATTCGCCCTTGCCGTGGTCGAAGATTATTTTGTTAGGTGGGCATTGCGAAAGATCAGAGCTCAAAGGTTTCTTCTCCACGGGAGGGTTTTCACTACTCAAATCAACCACCTATAGAAGAGTAAAGTTTAAATATGATCACCGGAGCTACTATTTAAGCCTTATCCTAGGGGTTAATAAACTTTTCGGTTTGAATATTAATAATCTGTCACTCTAATATATGTGAGTAGTAGCCGGGTCGTCTAGCGGCCAAGGATGCGGGGCTTTGGTCCTCACGCAGGGAGGAGACCCCGTGACCGGGGTTCGAATCCCCGCCCGGCTACTATGATGGATATTCCGGGTGGGCACTCTTGACCGAGCTAGTCTACCAATCCGACTCGTATCTTAGAGAAATCGAGGCTAGAGTAGTAAATCTAGCCGGCAGCAAAGTCTACTTGGATAAAACGATATTTCATCCGAAGAGCGGGGGCGTGGACAACGATAAAGGCTTCATATTTAAAGACAGCTTCTCAGTCAGAGTCGAATCCGTCTACTACGACCAGGAGACAGGTGATATAGCACACGAGATAGCAGGCGAGCCCCAGTTGAATCCCGGGGACATAGTTAAACTAGTCCTGGATTGGGATAGGAGATACAGGTTGATGAGACTTCACACTGCCGCCCACATCATCTCGGCTATAATGTACAACGATTTCCACGCTTTGATCACGGGCGGTAATGTGAGCCCCGATTACGCCTACGACGACTATAGCCTGGAGGCAATGGATAAAACGGTCTTCCAGAGGGCGATCGAAAAAGCAAACGGGGTCGTGAAAAAAGCTTTAGAGGTGAAGGTATACTGGCTTCCCTATGATGAAGCCATGAGGATCCCCGGCATCGTCAAGCTGGCTTCGAGAGCACCCCCCAGAGTCGAAAAATTGAGGATTGTGGAGATACCAGGCGTAGACATCCAGGCGGATGGGGGTCCCCATGTCAAGAACACGGCGGAGATCGGCGAGATCGAATTAATCAAAGTCGAGAATAAGGGTAAGGGGAAGAAGAGGCTTTACTTCACTGTTAAACCCTAAGCCACTTATCCTAATCCAGGGTTCCGGTGAATGTGGAAGAACGTGTTAAGAGATTTTGTTCTCTCAATTATCTTGACTCTAGGCCTCATGTTGAGGCTGGTCTACACCCCCTACACTGCTGGTAGCGACATAGCCCAGTTCGCCTCTTTCTCGGATACTTTCCTGAGGCATGGTTTCAATTTCTACGAGTTCGCGGATGGGAGGTACTATGTTGAAGAGGGCTGGCCTTACAACTGGCCTTATGTCTACGGCCCTCAGCTAATTCTACTCCTAGCTCCTCTAAGAGCATTCTTCAACCAGCATGTCACAGCGTACTGGAGCAACGAGAACTACTACGTCTATGTTCCCCTGGGGTGGGTCGTCGCCTGTAAAGCCTTGTTCATATCCTTCGACGTGGTGGCGGGCGTCTTAATATACATCATCCTTTCGAGAAGTGGGGAAGGCTGGCTAGGAATACTGGGCTTCGCACTATACTACTTGAACCCTGCTGTAATATATAACTCATCGATATACGGGATGTTTGACCAGATACCCCTAGCAGTTCTCCTCGCTTCAATCCACCTCATGAAGTCTGGGAGGAGCCTCCTAGGCGTGTCGCTAGCTGGTTTCGCGGCGAGTTTTAAACCAAACATAGCCCCCGCCTCCATCGGGGTTCTCGCGTCATCCATGTTTGAGGAGAAAGGTTTGAAGAGGAGGCTTCTCAAACTCGCTTTATTCCTCACCGGGTTCCTGACCCCCTTCATGCCCTTTGAAGCATATTACGCCGGGACGCTCTCGAGGCTTATCAACATATTACTCTCGATGACACCTGGGTACACGTACCCGGTGGTCTACAGTTTCAACGGGTTCTCGAGTCTAGCCACCTACATGCATGATTATAGTGGTGGAGACTACCAGTGGGTTATCTCGTACTGGTGGGTCTCATTAATTGTTCTGGTAGCCGTGGTTTCAGCCGGGATCGTGGTATTCAAGAAAAGAGACGGAGTCGTACTCTCGTTTCTGCTTTACCTGGCCTTCACAGCCTCCTATTGGAGGGTAAACTACCAGTATTTGACGCCAGCAGTAGGCTTAGCTAGCCTCCAGCTGGCTGGGGGTAGGCGCAGGCTTCCAGTAACACTGGTTTTCTCGGGTTACGTAGCTCTATGGTTCTTCCTCTTCCCCGCGAGCTGGTGGACGCATGTCCACATAGAAACGCCTAACCAAGGGTTGTGGAGGATTATGGACATGTTCAGCCTAATGGTGTTCGACGAGGGGGTTTACGTCCTCTACTCCCTCGTCCTGACAATGCTCTCTATTGTGGTACTACTTGTAATTGCGTTAAACTAATCTCAGCGACAGTACTCCAGGATATCTTTCCCGACTGGTAAGTCTGTGCCCAGCTCTCTAGTGGTCTCGCACACCTCCCAGGGGAATACAATCCACTTATCGGATACCTCCCAGTAGTAGTCTGGGAGGAGAGGGCTCCATTTCTTAACGTATATGGCTAGGCTTCTAATCTCCCTCGCCCCGAAATTTGATAAGAGGTTTGTAGCTGTCTGCATAGTCCTAGCCGAGTCGACCACGTCGTCTACGAGTAGGATGTTCCTACCCTCGATATTCTTCAACGAGAACTGGTATACTACAGGCTTCTCCCTCGTCTTCCCTATCTCCTTGTAGAACTTTATCTCTACGAAACCTATCTCATTAATATTCAGCAAGTCCGATAGAATCCTGGCTGGGATGTAGCCTCCTTTCGCTATGGCTACAAGTATTTCTGGCCGAAACGTCTTCCTAACTCTCCCCGATAGGACTGCTAGAGCCTTGTGGATGTCTTCCCAAGACACGTATTTTAAAGGAGGTTTCTCAGCCATGTACAAACTTATCGAGTCTCAAGTTTATAAAGCAATTTAAGGCTAATAGTGTGAAGGGCACGTGGTTAAATATATTTTTGTGACAGGCGGAGTTCTATCGAGCCTTGGTAAAGGTGTCATAGCTGGGTCAATAGGGTTGCTGCTGAAGGGGGCAGGGTATAACGTTGACGCCGTGAAAATAGACCCTTATCTAAACGTCGACGCAGGCACTATGAACCCATACATGCACGGGGAGGTTTTCGTCACAGAGGACGGCGGCGAGACAGACCTGGATCTAGGTCACTACGAGAGGATCATGGGTAGGGAGATGTCGAGGATAAACAATATCACAGCCGGCCAAATATATTTGTCGGTACTCGAGAAAGAGAGGAGGGGCGAGTACCTTGGGCAGTGCGTTCAAGTAGTGCCACACGTGACAGACGAGATTAAGAGTAGGATTAGAGAGGTGGCCAGGAGGCGGGGGGCTGACGTGCTGATTGTTGAAATAGGTGGCACAGTAGGCGATATCGAGGGCCTCCCGTTCCTGGAGGCGGTGAGGCAGATGAGGCTTGAGGAGGGTTCGTCAGGGACGGTGTTCATACATGTAGCTCTAGCCCCGATCATCTCGACAGGCGAGCTTAAGACTAAACCCGTCCAGCACAGCGTCCAGGAGTTGAGGAGGATCGGCATACAACCAGACGCTATTGTGGTGAGGTCGGGTAGACCTTTGAACGAGGAGGAGAGGGCTAAGATAGCCCTATACGGTAATGTGCCCCCGAGAGCTGTATTCAGCGACCCCGATGTAACCTCGATATACGAGGTCCCATTGATCCTCCATAGAGAGGGTTTACTGAAATATGTGGCGGAGGCTCTCAGGATAGAGTACAGGGAGCCGGATCTAAGCAGGTGGGTGGATTTCGTCGAGAAATCTAAGAGAGCGAGCAGGCAAGTGGACGTGGCCATGGTCGGCAAGTACACGAAGATAAGAGACAGCTATATAAGCATAGTCGAGGCGCTTAAACACTCGGCTGCAAACCTCGGGGTTAGGTTAAACCTGGCTTGGATTGAGTCAACGGATATCGAGAACGGGCAGGTGGGCTTAGACGTCCTCGACAAATACCAGGGGGCTGTGATATTGCCGGGGTTCGGGAGGAGAGGTAGTGAAGGCAAGCTTAGAGCGTTGAGGAAGCTTAGGGAGGAGGGCAAACCCACTCTAGGCATATGTTTCGGGATGCAATTGATGGCGGTTGAGGCTGCTAGAAACATACTGGGTCTCGAAGGCGCTAATAGCACGGAGCTCGACCCAGCCACCAGGCATCCAGTCGTGGATTTAATCCCCTGGCAGAGGAATTTGGATAAACTCGGCGGTACGATGAGGCTTGGTGCTCATAAGATAAACTTAGAGAGAGGCAGCTTGGTATGGAGGCTATATGGCGTAACACCCATCTACGAGAGGTTTAGACACCGCTACACGTTGAACCCGAAATACGTTGACAAACTCGGTGAAGCGGGGTTGAAGCCTTCCGGCTGGAGCGACGAGGGCTTCGTGGAGGTCGTTGAGCTGGTCAACCACAAGTTCTATGTTGGAGTACAATTCCACCCCGAGTTCAAGAGCAGACCGTTGAACCCGAGCCCAGTCTTCACCGGTTTCATCAGGTCGATCCTTGAGTGAGCGATAAAAACCGGTTTAACAATATTCATAATGAAGCCGGGGTGCCCGAGCGGCCTAAGGGGGTAGGCTCGAGTTCCGGCATAGGAGAGACCTACTGCCCCATACGGGGTACGCGGGTTCGAATCCCGCCCCCGGCGCTCACCAAGCGTTTTCTACTTTAAAAGAGTGCTACCCTAATCTAATTAAGTGGAGTGCGGGGGTGCCCGAGCTAGGTCAAAGGGGTCGGGCTCAGGACCCGATGGCGTAGGCCTGCGTGGGTTCGAATCCCACCCCCCGCATTAAGATAGAGGCTCGTGGAAGGATTTCCCGCTTCGAAACTTTTCAGTGGATGAGTCTTTTAGCCAAGCTCGGCAACGATCTCGGCTTTATCCTTCAATATCAACGCCTTACCCCCGGTTGGCTTGACCAGGATGCTACCGCAGACTCTGCATCGGGCGGGGTATGTTGAATGGCTGAAAACAATGTTTTCGGCTCCACAGGTCTTGCATATAACACGGTAGAACCTGCTCCTCGGTTGTGGGACGGGTATCTGCCTCCTCTTCACTACTTCACCACCTCGGTCAGCTCGGCTTTCTTCAACCTGATACCCTTCCTGTGGATTACATACCCGCACTCCTTACACTTCAGCTTCAACACTACTTTCTTCGTGGTTTTAGCAAACCTCTTCTGCTCAGCCTTCCTCTTAGACCCATAGCCCTGCTTCTTCCTAGCATACCTTCTCTCACCCTCAGCTAGGCTCCTCCTCTTTCCATGTTTGTAGATTGTAACAGTGTGCTCTGTATGCCTCCTACACCTCGGGCAGTATGTTACTATTACCTTCGGTATCTTCAAGAGTAAGCACCTCCTCAAATACCATCTTATCAATGTTTAAAAAGATTACCACCTTTTATTCTTCAGTCTAAGCGCGAAAGCAATGTTATTTGTCGCAAGGTGGAGTAAGAGGATCACTGGGAGAGATATGGCTATGAGGAGTGGTTGGGAGGCAAAATCCCTGTCTAAGAAAAAGTAGATGAGAGTTGAGGCTACTGCGAAATCAAGCTGGTCTACTACGGGCAGGGGGTCGCCTGGCTTTAAATTCAACCTCCTCTTAAGGAAGGCGCCCGCTAAATCCCCGGCTAGAGCCGTAACTACGCCGGCCATGTTTAGGAGGGTCGTGTATAAACTCTCGAAAATTATACCTATGATGCTCGAGGACATGAAACCCATGATCAACCCGGCTGTAAACCCCTCCCACGTCTTATGAGAGCCGAAAACAGGTTTTCCATCAATGAAAAACCTCCCAGCGTCTACCAGCTTTTCGCCTCGAACCAGCACGGGAGCGCTGTTTGCTACCATAGGGGACAAGTAGTATCTCAGGATAAAGTATGCTAAGTCTACGAGAACCTGGCTGTTAGAAGACTGCACCAAAATCACCTATCCTAAAATACAGTTTGAGGGTTCTACCCGACGGCTTCTCAAGTCTGATAAATCTCTTAGAGTCCTCGAAGTTTACTTGGAAGATAGTATCGAAGTAGAAGTCGAGTAGTTTAAACCCAGAGGCCTCTAACTCGCCGGACTCACCAACCCTAACCTGCGCTGAAGCAACCACCCTACCACCTCTGAGACTGTAATCGTAGAGCCTAGCGAGGGTAAATAAGAATTTAGATGCCGCATCACTCCTCGTCGCGAGAGGCCTGTATAGGGCGTTAACACTGTCTATGAAAACATAATTGAAGAGGGGTGTAGAGGACACTTTCAGCAGTAGTTCTACAAACATGTCGAAGTCCACGAGGTCAGCGAACTCCACGTTACTGAAGTTCTCGTCCGCCCTAGCTATCTTGTCGTAGTGTAGACTGCCCTCTGTGCTCACGTAGATGCATTTTCTAAATGGGGCACATAGCTCGCGTGCCAGGCTGATCAATATATTCGTTTTACCTGAGGCGGCCGGCCCATAGAATAAGGTTGTCGGCGAGCTCGAGATAACCCTAGTTAACACTCCTGGAATTCTGCGCAACAACTTATACCTCTCTCGTTATATCACTTTGCTTCAAGTTTAATACTCTATCAAACCTCTAGTTAACCTTAGCATGGATGAAAACAGCCGCTGGAAACGTGGTTGTCTTGCTTTCTAGGAGACTAGTTGTAGCAGTCTACGACCCGAAGTGGTTTATGGAGGTAGTTGAGAGGCTGAGGAGGAGGGGTCTGCCATTCTCCTTCTACTACACAGTGGAGGAGCTACCCGAGTATAGTGTTGTCTACACAGACTCAGACGAGATTTTGAGGGAGCTTGATAGTAGGCGTGATCTAACTATAGTATACGACCCTGAAAAAACATGCAGGGGCCTGGAGAAAGCTGTTTTAAACGCTATGTTCAGGGAGGATTACACGTTACTCACAATAGGCATAGACCCCGGTTTGACGCACGCCTACATAGCTCTAGGTGACTCAACGCTTCTAGGGTGGGGTTTCGCAGAACAGGTGGTTGAGAAGGTGAGGGAGCTAGTGGAGTGTATTCCAGCCAAGAGTAAGGTTGTGAGAGTTGGAGGTTATAGTAGGGGCCTTGAGATCGCGAAGGAGATCAAGGATAACCTGAGGGATATAAGAGTCGAAATCGTAAGCGAGTACAATACGACCCCGTCTCATAGCAGGGGGGTGGATGGTCTATATAGGGGTCTTAGAAGCATTCTTGCGAGGCAACCGTACCTTAAGAGGAACAAGGACATCATAGCGGCTTTGAAGATATCCTTGAAGCAGGGGGTTGAAGTAGTTTAGTCTGGAACCAGCATGATTGTAAGGGTAGGTTAATTATGGAGTCGGCGGGATTTATCTACTGGGTTATCGTATAGGTGCGGTGTTTGACAACCTTAAGGAGCCTCCTAGACTCCGTCTTGAAGAGAAGCGATACTTATGTAGCAGGGGAGCTTGAAGCCGAGTATGAGCCTACGAGAATAGTCTACAAGCACCCGGATAAGAGAGTCGTCTTTAGGATCAAGGACGGCAAGTGGATTTGTCTATCAAATATTTTCAGGAGTAGGCTAGACGTCTACGAGCTCTTCAACGTGAGGGGGGATGTGGAGTTATATGAGAAGATCTTGAGAGCATACTACAGCCCTGCACCGCTTGAAGTAGATGATTTCGACAAGTACTATGCTAGAGTAGACTTCACGTTACGAGACCTACCGTTCATAAGGTTCTACCGCGAGGACGGGGGCATGTACCTGACGAGCGCAGTCTTCATAGCGTGCCTAGAAGGCGTCTGCAACTCGAGCTTCCACAGGGTTATGTACATAAGCGAGGACAAGGCTACTCTAAGGATTGTGCCGAGGCACCTGTACTACATGGTTAAGAAATCACATGAGTCGGGGAAGGACCTCCCGGTTGCAATGGTTCTAGGCCTCGACGTCTACCAGGAGCTGGCTTCAGCTATGAGCCCACCCTACGGCGTCTTCGAGGTAGGTATAGGGGCCGCCTTGAGCGGGGTGAGCAAGGTTGTTAAAACACCGGTCTTCAAAATACCTGTACCGGTTACATCGACGCTTGTTGTAGAAGGCGTTATATCAAGGGAGGAGGAGTGGGAGGGGCCTTTCGTCGATATACTCGGGTTAGTTGACGAGAGGAGGAAGCAACCTGTTTTCAAGCCCGTAGCATACTACTCGACCCTGGCAGGCGAGCTAGTCTACCATGCGATAGTCCCCGCGACATCAGACCACTTTGCTTTAATGGGGTTGCCTAGAGAGCCTTTAATATATGAGAGCGTGAGAAAAGTCTCGCCGGGTGTCAAAAAGGTTAGGCTGAGCTCGGGGGGAGGTAGCTGGCTTATAGGGGTTATCTCGATAGAGCAATCGACGAGGGGTGAGGCGCTGAACGCTGCTCTAGCGGCTTTAACAGGGCACCCCAGCATGAAAGTCGTTGTAGTCGCCGACGAGGATGTTGACGTAGACGACCCCCTCCAGGTTGAATGGGCTATAGCCACGAGGAGTAAACCCGGTGAGGATGTTATTGTATTGAGAGGGGCTAAAGCGAGCACGCTGGATCCTAGGAGCCCTAACGGCGTGGGGGATAAACTAATAATAATAGCGACGAAGCCCCTGGATGAACCGTGGAGTAAATACCGGAGGGTAAACCCGCCTTAAGAGTGTGCTACACACTGGTTTTATAGAAGAGCAACCCTATTCTAGACTATCCGAGTACAGGTCCCAGCGATCCTGTAAGCTAGGGGGTGTCTCCTACGCCGTCTCTCAAACTCTCAAGAGGTGAGGGGGTTAAGGTATTCGGGCCTATGACTCTTATGCTTAAAACAGGTTTAATAGAGATTCTAGGCAAGAAGATCGGAGTCGGCGAGAGAATAATAGTTCACAAGCTTAAAAGCTACCCTGTTATCGCACTAGACGACTCTGAGATAGATCTAACCATGGTTAACGAGGCTCAGATAAAGAGGCTGGAGGAGGATGAACCGTACTTCAAATGGGTTAAACTCGCGGAGGAGATCGCGGGTAAAGAGGGAAGAGTTGTAGTAGTCCTGGGAGAGGTAGACTCGGGTAAATCTTCCTTTACAACACTTGTCTTGAACAAGGCTTTGGAGATGGGTTTGAAGCCGGCTCTAGTAGACGCGGACGTCGGACAAGCAGATGTGGCGCCCCCGGGATACGTTTCCCTAGCATACCCGGATGACCAGGTTTTATGGAATAGGAGCCTGAAACCAGTTAGAATGCTGTTCGTAGGCGATATAAAACCGCAGAAGAGGAGTGATGCAATTATAGGCAATGTTAGAAGGCTTGTTGAAACCGCTCTCTCCGAGGGGCGGTCTCCTGTAGTAGTGGACACAGATGGCTGGGTGAAAGATGTAGGGGCCGTCTTATACAAGTTCAGGCTGGTAGCTGAGGTCAAACCGGATTTCCTGGTGTACATAGGTGGGGCGGACACTTGTTTCAAGTTGTTCGAGAAAATGGGCGTGAGGTACAGGTCGCTGGGCTCGCCGGCTGTTAAGAAGGTTAGAGATAGGTCTGAGCGGAGGGAGTATAGGAGTGACAGGTATAGGGAGTTCTTCGCCAACGCCCCCCTTGTAAAACTCAGCATCGACGAGTTGTTGATACTGGACATACCTGTACTCCAGGGGCTGAAAACGAGCCTTGGGGATGAAAGGGTTGTATATAGTAGTCTACTCGCCGGAAAATATTTTGTGATCGCGAAGGGTGATGCTAGAAGGGTTTACGAGGACTTGTCTAACACTCTTGGTAGAGACAAAGTAGTGGTCTACTCATATGGCTTCGAGAGAGGGCTGTACGTATCCCTAGTCGAGGATTCAGGGCTGGAGTGCCCGGGGCTAATCGAGAGGCTTGACTTCAGCTCGAACACCCTTTACGTGAGAACACCCTGCACAGGCATTAAACCAAGGCTGATTAAAGGCTCGCCGATCAAGCTCACAGAGGATTTCCACGAAGAGTACATTGATAAATCCACGTGGGAGCCGCCGACGCAGGATCACACAATTACTCCGGCCCCATCCAGTTAGTGGTGGGGACCACGCCTGGTTACACAGGGAATGTGTTTTCGGAAACAATTCGTTTAATTGGGTAATCCATCCTAGTGCAACTGGGAGGTTCCAGATAGATGTTTTTGACTAGGGAACAGGAGAGAATGCTGAATGGGGATTACGGTTGGGCTGTCGCGAAAGCTATGGCCATTATCGTGAAGACGGGTGAGGTTCTGGGCGCATCCCGCCTTGTCGAGATATCACACGCCCATGTTTCAGGCGTCTCGTATACGAATATACTTGACCCTGGCCTGGATTTCGTAAGGAGGATGCTCCTCAGCGGCGGCAGGGCTAGAGTCTACACGACTATTAACCCTGGTTGCGTGGACTACTCTGGTTTATCGAGCCTGATAGACGGGTCTTTCAATGAGAAGCAAGCCGTTATCGACGAGTCGCTTACTAGAATGGGCTTCAAACCGGTTTTCACCTGCATACCCTACTATCATAGACCCCCCTCTCAAGGCGAGTTCCTAGCATGGGGGGAGAGCAGTGCCGTCGCTGTAGCGAACAGCTACTACGGCGCTAGCTCCAACAGAGAGGGGGGTCCGCTCGCCTTGGCGGCTGCTGTAACAGGCTACACGTATTACGCCGGCTTACACATACCCGAGAACAGGGTTGCGAGAGTTCTTGTGAGAGTTGTAGACCCATCGGTCTCGAGGAATCCCGGGGCACTGGGTTTATGGGTCGGCGAGAACATTAGGGAGATACCCTTAGTGGAAGGCTTCAACCCGACTCTATGGGATTTGAAGATAATGCTTGCAGCCTCAGCGGCCTCGGGCTCTCACGCGCTTATTGTGGTTGAAAAAATCACGCCTCGAGGCTTCTACAAGGTAGACTCCTTGGAGAAGGTTGAAGTGGAGTGGAGGGATCTCGAGAAATATATTGGTTTAGAGCCCAGCGGGGGGAGCATCCTAGGCTACCTCGGCTGCCCCCACCTCCACCCATGGGAGTTTCATATCGTGTACGAGTATGTTAAGAGGAGGGGTAGGTTGCCTGGGAGAAACAGGCTCCTCCTCACAATACCCCTCGAGGTCTACGAGAGGTACCGGGACAAAGTTTTATACCTCCGTGGACTCGGAGTGGACGTGGCTGCTGGAACGTGCCCGGTGGTTTCAAGACTTACGAAGAGATTCGACCACCTAGTCACCAACTCGGGTAAAGCAGTGTTCTACTTGAGCAAGCAGCTGAAAATGAACTACTATCTAACCGAGACTAGGAGGGTGCTTGAGATTGTCTACGCTTAGACTCCAAGTTAGAGTGTTAGTGGACGGGGATTGCCGGGCACCCCTCTACCTCTACAATGGCTACGTGAGCTTCTTCGGCGAGATAGACCCGGTCAACGGGTTGCACAGGGCTACGGGGGAGGGTATTTCAGGTAAAGCGTTCGCATTCAAGGGAGGGAGAGGGAGTACTGTGGGCTCCTACGTGATATACGCGTTGAAGTACTACGGCAGGCAACCCGCGTGCCTGGTAGTCGAGGAGGTAGAGCCGATTATAGTGACTGGTTGCGTTATGGCTGACATACCTTTGTTCCAGGTTGAAAAAGGTTTTCTGAGTAAAATGACCTCTAAGAGGGGTTTGCTGATCCATGAGAGGGGTAGCAGTTATGTTAAAATCGAGTACGAGTAGCAGAGGGCTCTTCATAGTCCTAGAGGGGCTGGATGGATCGGGTAAGACGAGTATAGCACTAGCCCTCGTAGACAAGCTGAACAGGCTGGGTTACAAGGCGTTGTACACTTACGAGCCATACGACTCGCCGGTTGTTAGAATTGTTAAAAACGAGTACTCTGACATCAGGGACGCCTACATAGACGCTTTAACCTACGCTCTAGATAGGCTGATCCACTGGAGGAAGATAATAGAGCCGGCGCTAATGGAGAAGAGCATCGTGGTCTCCGACCGCTACTTCTACAGTAGCGTGGCATACCAGACAGCTTCCGGCGCACCCTATGAATGGGTTCTAGAAGTCAACAAGCATGCCCCGAGACCGGACTTAGCGATATACCTGGACGTGGAGCCTGAGAGAGGGCTTGCGAGAAAGAGGGGTTTAACGTCGAGGTTCCCCGAGTACGAGAGGCTGGATTTCCTGGTGAAAGTTAGAGAAGTCTACCTGAGGATGGTTAGAGAGGGTCTCCTCACCCTAATAGACTCTAACAGGGGTTTAAGCGAGGTTTTCGATGACGTGTGGAATACTGTGAGGAGGCTTCTACCCTAGCCGGCTTCACTAGTAGCCTGCTTGGAGGATAGGATCCTTTTGATCCTCCTAACCCTCTCAACCACTTCAAGCCACTTGATCAGATCCGTCGGCTCGATCTCGCTTCTCTCAGTGATCATAGCGTTCATCTCCATCACAGCTCTCTCCTCGATTCTATCCAGGGTTAGAGCCAGGCTTACAGTGGTTTTAACCTCCCTGGCCTCCTCATCCGATTTAACGACGTAGACCCTCCCGTGCACGGGGCACACCACCTCACCTGTCTTGGTCTTGAACAATGGTAGGTTGCAACCGGGCATAGGACATGTCTCGGGGAGCATTACGGCACCGGATTTTATCAGCTCAGCCATCTTTTTAACCGGGTCTACCTCGAGTTCGACCAACCCGCTCACTCCCCTAGATTCGAATGATTATATAAGATTATAATCGTGAATGTGATAGAGAGTAACACTCGAGGGGGTGTCATGGCGAGAGTTCTGGACAACACTGCTAAAATAAACAACGCGATATTCCTGTTACTATCCGTGATAAACGACACGGCTGTCCCGAGGAATATAAGGAGGGCGGCTACAGAGGCGCTAAACTACCTGAGGAGTGAAACCCTCACCCCCGGTGTTAAAGCCGCTAACGCTATAAGCGTCTTAGACCAGGTTAGCCAGGATCCAAACATGCCTTTATCGGCTAGAACAAAGATCTGGCAGGTTATAGCCATACTCGAGACCATCCACGACTAGCCGGGTTCAACGGGGTTTGTTTTGCCTAATGTGAGGATACGGGGGATTTCCTCAACAGCTATTACATTTTTACTCGTTTCAAAAGGGTTTAGGGTCGTCCAGGCCTCTGATGTTATTAGGGAGAGGCTTGGCATACCCTTCGACAAGGCCCCAGCCGAGGTAACGGTCAAGGACTCCAGCGAGCCCAGTACGCTTGTTGTACTCGGGAAGAGGGGGGCGGTGGAGGGGGTTGTAGAAGCACTAGTCTCGGAGCTCGAGGACGTTGTCGTCTGGTGGGGTAGGCCCGGCTTACACACAGTGGTTAAAGCGCGTGTCAGCAGGGTTGAGAACGGTAGGTGCATACTCGAGTTGCCTGGGGGCGTGGAGGGGGTACTAGAAGCCTGTGATAGCAGGGAGAACGGCTTCCTCGTTGTAACAGTGGTTAAGCCATCTTTCAGGAAGGGTGAGAGGGCGATCGTATCAAGGGAGCTGAGAGTAGACGGGGACTACGTCTCCTTGATCAAGGGGAGTGGTAGAATAGAGTTCTCTGAGTTCATCAGAGACCAGGCTAGGAGAGCAGAGTTGTCTTCTCTAGCCGTTTCGAAACTGATGGGTTCGGGTATAGGCGTTAGATTCAGGAGTAACAGCCAGTACGCCGAGTTACACGAGATCGCCGCTGAAATAGACTCCCTGCTGAGGCGGCTCAGGGAGATAGACGCCAGGAGTAGGATGGAAGGGTCTATTAATGTATTACACGAAGGCGAGTCCATAGCACTGGTTTACCTCGCGTCGCCGGCTAAGACGAGGCTGGACGAGCTCAGGAGTAGAGTAGCCCCAACAGCGGTAGGCCACCACCAGCTCAAGTACATGGGGTTGGGCGAGCTAGTGGATTTCGCCGAGTACCTTCTTGCAAATAGAGCTATCTCGAGGGAGGCTACAGGCCT
>WYEE01000002.1 GCA_009904025.1 Thermogladius sp.
ATGCGTTCAAACCCGCGGTGAAAGCGTAGAGAGAGCTAGCGGTCTCAACATAGTAGAGCGCCTGCTCCCCTTTCGCCGCCTCAGGCGTGTACCTGACATGCAACTGAGGGTAGGAGACGGCCGCGCCCACCTCTATAGCGTCCTGTGTCGGTATCATGTAGCTGAACCTTATCCTCGAGGTCCTCTTAATCGTCTTATCCGTATACAGGAATCCCCCTACATCTGCCACTACACTGGATTTTAGGATGGCCTCCTCCACTTTACAGGGGTCGGCTTGCTCGACTATACTGTACTTCTCCTCGACCTCCTTGTAGTACTTCTTGATTATACCGTCGTCGGAGAACTTCATGAAGAATCCTTCTAAATCCATTTTAGTGACCGGTAGACCCCTCTCCTGGGCTATTGACGCTAGGAGCCTCTGGTAGTGGTGGGCCAGGCTCTCACCGCTGACGGCTGGCACGTAGACCACGCTGACCCCGCCATGCTTGGGAGACACCACCACAGGGGCTTTCCTGTGCCGGGACACGTTTCCAACAGTCTCAGCCATGTTCAACGCTTCAACATTCATTAGGATCCTAGCTGACACGCTTACGTAGACCTGCCTTGGAGGCTTAGCCTGGCTGCTCATCCCTCCCACCTCTAGCCCGCCTTGCTCTCAGCTTGCTTAGCCTCAACCCTAACCTTCGGTATAGCGGCGTAAGCCCTCATCGCCAGCTCCCTGCTGTACCTGACTATATCAGCCCCACTCCTCCCTTTCACAGCCTTCAAAACATCCTCGACCTCCCTCTCCAATTCATCTCCAGCCACCTTAGGGCACTCGTACCGTTTATCCTTATACTCAGCCCAGCCGCTCCCGTCGGGAGGACACAGGGAGAGGTAGGCTCTCACAGCGTCTTTCAAAGCCTCGTAGACGCTTGTCTCGTTCAGTGCTGTGGACAACCTGTCTATGTAGCTGTAGTCCCTCATCGCCCCCAGGAAGGCTAGTATCTCGACCAGCTTGCTCATACCACCACTCCACCAATATTATATTTTGATAGGACCCGGTATTTAAGGTTTTATCCAGGCAGAAACCAATCGAAGTTTGGTTCCATCCTATAACCATAAACTAAGTATTTTTCTTCTACGAAACCGGGTCACGATCTGTGACCTAGAAGAGTATGTCCGTGAACTCCCGTCTCAGAGCGTACTCTCCATCCCTCTCCTCTAGTAGGCCTTCCTCAGCCAGCTTCCTCAGCTTCTTGTACGCGGTCGCCTTCGGTATCTTGAGGTCTCTCACAAGGTTCGAGGGCTTAGCTGTCTCTCTGCCAGCCACGTACTGGATTATCTCCACCTCCTCCCCTCCCAGCCCTAGGAGCTTCTTCAGCCAGTCAGCCCTCGCTTTAATCTCCCCTTCAAAGCCCTCGCCCTCCAGGGAGATCGTTATGTTCTCCTGGAACGCTGGGTCGACTAGTAGGGTGGCTAGTAGCGCCGCGGCCACCAGTAGCCTGGGCCCCCCTGAGAGGTATACTTCCACCAGGCCTCTAGCAGCCTCCTTCTCCACCTCGGCTAAAACCCCTCTCACAAGACCCCTCCCCGGCTCGAAGTACCTGTGTTCAGCAGGTATATTCAGCTTGTCGGCCACGAACTTAACCGTGGAGAAAGCGTTTTCAACCCTCCTGAAAGAGGCCTCGTCCACCCGGATGCTCAAGCACTTAATCGACTTGTAGCCCCCACGCCTCGTCAGCCTCCTCAGGACAAGGTCTGCATCGAAGCCCAGGGTAGCGATCAACGTTACGGACACTAGACCACCGGTGAGAACCCTATCTATTTTCAGCTATTAATCGAAATATATATGTTTTCCTCCCTGCGACCACTCCAGCCCTCGAGACCTTCGCCTCCCCTTCCCCGGCGGTAACCACATCTTTTTGACTATGGTTTTATAGGTGTAAACCCATGGTTTAAACAGGTGTCCTTGATGAGGCTTCTAATAACCCCTCTCGGCTTCCACGAGGACGCCGGGCTCAGGTTGCTAACCAGGTACAGGGCCTCCCCCTCGGACAGGTTTATCGTGGTCACCTGCAGGCCTGTGGTAGCTGGTGTTTCAAGGGCTTTCGAGAGCTTGAGGGCTAGTTGCCTCAGGCAGGGTTTCCCTATGCCTGAATTGGTGGATGTCCCCTGCGGGAGGTTCTACGAGGCATTCCCAACTCTCCTGAGGAAGCTTAGGAGTTTAGGGGAGGCGGGTGAAGCCGTCGTTGAGATCGGCGTTGGCCCAAGGATTGTAAGCCACTTGATAACCCTTGTGCTAGAGAGGCTTGGCTGGAGATACAGCCTTCACTACGAGCCTGAGACAGGCTTCGACGAGCCCGTTGAAATACCCTGGGGTTTCATCGAGGCGGTTAAGGAGAAGCTGAGTAAGAGCGAGGAGGAGTTGCTTAGGCTGGTCCTCTCGGGTAGAGCGCCCACAGTCGTCGAGGCCTCGAGGGCGACTGGGTGGAGCGAGAAGACTGTGAGAAACATAGCTTCAAGGCTGAAGGCCAAGGGGTTGCTTGTCAAGAAGAGTAGAAGAGAGGTGTTGGAGGCGACAGAGTATGCTAGAGCCCTCTACTCCGAGTAGGGGCAGAACCTCTTGTACCAGCAGGAGACGCACCTCGAGCCTGGTTTAACAGGTTGCGGCGGCCTATCCGACCCCGACACCTCCTCCACCTCTCTCAGATACCTCTTCGCCGTCTCGACGAGCTCACTGTTGAAGTCCAACACCCTCCTCTCATCTGCGACTTCCAGTATGATACGCCTCACGCGTTGCCCGCTCAATGAGTATATGTAGGCGCCGGCGGAGAGCTGGGCTAGGTAGCGTTGGATGCTCCTGGTCTTGAAAGCCTTCTTCTCCACGACGCTGACACCGCCCTCTTCGGCCCTCACCTCGTCTAGTACAGCTGTGTAGACGCCCGCCTTAACGTAGACCTCGCCACCTGAAACCCCTGCACCAGCCCTCATGCTGTCTGTGGGAGGCTCTTGGACGAGGTGTCTAGTCTTCAACCAGACTACGACAGGGCAGTAGACCAGCTCCTTCACCATGGAGGGCGTTAGAGGGTTAGCGTTAAACCTCAACTAAACCACCAACGGCTCGCTCCTGGTTGAAATGCTTGAAGCCGGGTGCCCAAAGCACTTCATGTACCTTAAACTGTAGTCCAGCAAGGGCACAATATGCACCACGTCCCTGCCCCCTTTGACGAATCTTGGTATAGTCCTCTCGATGTCTTTAGCGGTAGAC
>WYEE01000085.1 GCA_009904025.1 Thermogladius sp.
GGGCCGTTAATCTACCTGGCTTGAATAGCAGGGAGATCGTCGACTTGGTCAACGAGCTTGAATTAGATGCCCTCGCTGTACACCTAAACCCAGCACAGGAGTCAGTCCAGTTAGAAGGTGACACAGGGTTTAAATTCGAGATAGTGGACTACGTCGCCGATCTGGTGAAGAGCTTAAGTGTCCCCGTGATCGTAAAAGAAGTTGGAAATGGCCTCTCCATGGAGATTGTAGGTGTATTCTACTCGAGGGGTGTGAGGTACTTCGATGTAGCGGGGGCGTGCGGGACTAATTGGGTAGCAGTTGAAAAGTACAGGTTGAGCCCCAACCATGTTAAAAGACATGTAGCAGAGGTGTTGACCACATGGGGTATTCCAACACCTGTCGCTGTTGTGGAGGCAAGGTATGTGGCACGAGACGCGGTTATTATCGCTAGCGGGGGAGTTTGGGATGGTTTAAAAGCAGCTAAATGTCTCTCGCTTGGGGCGGACATGGTAGGGTTGGCTAAGCCGGTGTTGAAGACACTGGTATTAGAGGGCCTAGAGAGCGCTATCAGGTTTCTCGAGTCTTATATCCAAACATTGAAGACCGTTATGTTCTTAACTTCCTCGAGGACACCCTATGAGTTGAGGAGGAAACCGGTTGTCATATTAAGCCCTCTCCTAGACTTCTTAAAACAGAGGGGTATTGACGTTTACGAATACGTTTTATCCAGGTAGTTATGGAATGTATTATTTTCCAGCTGTCTTAATCCCCTGCTCCTCGAATGCTAGGTGGTGTCTAGTTGAAAACCAGCTATGCCCCTCCAATGATTCGTGCACTGAGGGGGTGGGTTTCTGCGTAGTCGAGTACGAGAGCGCGTTAAACAGAGTGGATTTCTCCAATAGCCAGGTTCTCGATGACATGGTGGTGATCGATAAGTACGGTGCGGGTATCCGGGGTTCGAGTGGTGTATATTTGAGGAAGGGTGATAGAGTGTGCCTTCAGGAGGTCTCCTCAGCATACGCTTATCTCACGAAGAAGGAGGGCGACGCTGTTAAGCGAGGTGAGAGAATAGGATTCGCGCTCTCTGTGAAAGGTGCTGTGAGAACTGTTAAATCCGTTTGCGAAGGGATAATAACGCTCATCGTCAATATAACATGGGAGACACCTGAGAAATATATCATTGTGGTTGTGAAGGAAGATGAGCTTAGACGAATCCATGTTAGAGAAGATAAGGGAGGTTGCGTTAAAGAACGCGCTGGTTAACGCTGTAAAACACGAGGGCAAGGCGGATACTAAGGCCGTTGTCTCAAAGGTTCTGGGAGAGATACCTGAGGCAAGAAGCATTGCCAGGGAAGTAGTTAGAATAGTCCAGGAGGTTGTAGAACAGGTAAACAAGATGTCCATTGAAGAGCAGACAAAGCTCTTGAGCTCTAGGTGGCCTGATCTACTCCTAGAGAAGAAGACTGAGAAAGAGAAGACTCTTCCACCTCTACCAGATGCTGTAGAAGGAAGGGTTGTCACCAGGTTCGCACCTAACCCTGATTTCGCTATTCACCTCGGCAACGCCCGCCCAGCTCTACTAAGCTTCTGGTATGCGAGGCAGTACAAGGGGAAGTTCATACTGAGATTCGAGGACACAGACCCGAGGACTAAAGCGCCGTTTCCAGAAGCCTACTTACAGATAAAAGAGGACTTGAAGTGGCTTGGGGTTAAATGGGATGAGGAGTATATTCAGAGCCTTCGAATGGAGGTCTTCTACGATATAGCGAGGAAACTTCTGGAGGCTGGTGGAGCCTACGTTGACACATGTAGCGAAGAGGAGTTTAGGAGGCTTCGTAATGAGGGTAGAGCTTGCCCTCATAGAGAT
Organism: Thermogladius sp.; assembly: GCA_009904025.1. GTDB lineage: Archaea > Thermoproteota > Thermoprotei_A > Sulfolobales > Desulfurococcaceae > Thermogladius. The sequence continues at coordinate 1,850 of WYEE01000085.1, forward strand.
TCAAGTGTTGAGGATAACTTGGAGAGATTCGATAAGATGATTGAAGGCTACTTCAAAGAGGGGGAGGCTGTCGTAAGGGTTAAAACAGACCTCTCGCACCCGGATCCCAGCGTCAGAGACTGGGTTGCTTTGAGAATCATAGATTCGTCTAAGACCCCTCATCCTATAACAGGGGACAAGTATATTGTTTGGCCTACATACAACTTTGCGGCTGGGGTAGACGACTACCTGATGGGTGTGACACATATCCTCCGCGCTAAAGAGCATGTCTCGAATACTGTTAAACAAGGCTTCCTCTACAACCACCTCAAATGGAAGTATCCTGTGACAATTCATTTCGGCCGACTAGGATTGGAGGGAGTAATCCTCAGTAAATCCAGGATGAGAAAATTTAGCTCTACCACAGTGGGAAATCCATTCAAGGATCTAAGGTTCGGCACCATTGCGAGCCTTAGGAGAAGGGGTATAAGAGCTGAGACTATTCAGAAGATAGTCATGGAAGTAGGCGTTAAACCAGTGGACGCAAAGATCAGCCTTGTCAACTTGTTCGCCATTAACAGGAGTATTGTAGATCCTATAGCTAGAAGATACATGGCTGTGGAGGACCCGGTGTTTGTAACGCTCGAATTCAGCGGTGAGAAACTTGAGGCTCATATACCAAGGAGACTAGGCACTAAAGAATTCGGGGTGTACAAGCTAGATGGAAGCGATATTATAGCTGTATCGCGGGTTGATTTAAACGCTTACAGGCAGAAGGGTTTCAGGCTTCTAGGCTTAGGGAATTTTAGAGTGAAAGGCGTTGTGGAGAAAGAGGGTCGCCCCCTCATCGCATTGGAGTTAACCAGCTTGAGCTCAGAGGAGGCTAGGAGTATGGAATTGCCGATTATCCAGTGGGTTAAAATAGGTGAACATCTTCCAGGTAAGATGCTTGTTGTCAACGGGGATAAAATTGAGTCTAGGAGTATTTTGATAGAGAGAAGTGTCATAGAAGAGAAAACCGATAACATCATCCAGCTCTACAGAATAGGTTTTGCTAGAGTGGAAGATGTGAACGAGGAGGAGGCCGTTTTAGTCTACAGCCACGACTAAAACTCGTTGGGAAATGAGAGGATATCTATTCTCGGAGGGAATTATTAACTCCGGTTTTTCACAAGGGCTCTCAGGACAGAGGATCGGGAGAGGATAGGATAAACATACCAAGGCGCCCGTTAACTCTCTAGGTAGGTGTTGAGCATGTTGTTCAAGTAAACGTTAAAAACCTTTGGAGAGATCCTGGAGGATTATAGACGACCATATGGGAGGAGGATGAAATGTCCAAGCCGTTTTACGTCAAGTTCGAGGTACCACCCGAACTAGCCGAGAAGGCCTACGAGTTGGTGGAGAAA
>WYEE01000039.1 GCA_009904025.1 Thermogladius sp.
GCCCCAGGGTAGGCTGCTCTCGTGAAACCCGTCTTCTCCAGGGGGATGGGGTAGTGGACGTGCCCTAGGGCGAAGTAGATTGTTTGCGGGAACAACATGTCTAGTGTGTTCAAGCTGATGGATTTCTCCCCGCTCAGCCTCGGGACTAGGTCGCCGACCCGTAGGCTACCTATGTCGACGATGCTATGAGCCATCACAATCCTCCGTCCCCCAGCCTCCCCCACAATCTTTATCCTCCTGCTGTTAACGTAATCTACCTCGCTTGAATTCCTTAGACCAGGCAACGCCAGGAGGGTGTAATCGTCGACGTCCAGTGGTTTAACCTCAATTAAATCCCCTACTCTAACCCCTGGTTTGAGGATGAGCTCAGCTTTCTCAAGGAGGTCTAGAACCCCCTCTCCATCTAGATGTATGTCGTGGTTGCCGGGTGAGACGGCCACTTTGACTCCATGCTTCTTCAGCTCCCTCAAAACCTCTACAGACCTTAAAACGGTCTCCGTGTCTATTCTGTTAAGAGTGCTCGAGTCGAATAAATCCCCCGAGACCAAGACTAGGCTACAAGACTTGCTTAAGGCTATTTCAGCTATCTCCTTGAAAGCCTCGTGGAAAGCTTTTTTAAAGGAAGGGTTATCCGAGAAAAGCCTGCTTCCCAGGTGTAAATCAGATGTGTGGAGAATACGCAACTACTTTTACACCTGTCTCCCCATTATGAGTTTCCAGCTTTTTAAATCATGGTACAATTAAAACCAGTTGAATAACAGGTAGGAGAAGCCGGTTTATCCCCAGTTTGAATGCTAGGTTTAAACTAAGGCTACGCCCAGACTGAATGGTGGGAGTATACTAGACTCATCAGCCCGGTGGCCCGGGCCGACGAGCCCAGCACACCCCCACTATTCAGCCCGGGTTTCACCTTAGCTTAAACCCAGCATTCAAACCTGGTTTGGACCCGGCGTTTTATATCTCTATGCATCCCACCACATAAAGTTTATGCATATAATACACCTCGAGCTCTACCTTGGTAAATATAGTTTTGCCTAACTGGCTGAGTGTTACGAGACGTTAACCCTGCTTGGTTGCTTTCACAACCTCTATGTAGGGTGTTATCAGAGCGACCCCTCTCCTCGACGCCTCCTCTATTGCGGATGGATGTGCGTAGAGGCCGTACATAACGAGTACCGGGTTTCCGTCCAATACTTTACTATCCAATAGCCTCAACGCTTTTTCATGGAACAAGCGGACGTCCTCGCCGTGTATTCTAGCCTTTGCCTCACCTAATATTTCAACACGGCTTTTATCGCTCAGCCTCTCCCCGACACCATAAATGTCTAACTCGACGACACGCCCGTCCACAGTGAAGAAGGCCCTTGCGAGGCTTCCAATCGAGATACCCATCTTAGCCAGTAGGATGCTTGGTAGAGTGCTCCTGGCGATATCCTCTACAACATGGCCGAACGACTCTGACAGCTTGCTCACCTCTTTCTGCAACCCTTCTAAACCTGCGGCTAGCTTGCTCACCTCGCTCCTTAGATCTACCGCCAGCTTGCCCACCTCCCCGAGCTTGGCATCAAGCTCCTCGAGCTTCAACTTAAGACCAGCTATCTCCCTGGGTAAATCCAGCTGGTTTCCCTCACCCCCCTCTATACCGCTGGACAAGAAGCCCCTCTCTTAGAATCCCACGGCATCTGCTTTAAAGGGCTTCTACCTCTCGATTTCCTCAACCACCCTATACCAGGGCTTAGACGTCCCAACCTTGGATCTTTTAATCCACTTCTTGGTTTTAGGCGTTGACTCCACTCTCCGGACAAGCGCGTCCAACCTGTCTAGAACTCTTTCAGCGATATCTCTACCTATAGCGCCCTCCGCTAGTTTACCCCTCAGCATGTCTTTTAGTTTAGCAATGTTTAACATGGCGTCATACCAGAAACCCCAGTCGTCTGAGAGTAATGAGGATATCAAATCGTCATCTATGCACTCCCTTGTCTTAACCCCCTCGAGGCTACACAGGTTGTGCGAGTAAAATAGTACAGATAGGTCGACAAGATCCTTCCAGTTTATCTCGTGTATCTGAAGCTTCTCTAGGACGAGGTGTGCGAGTGAGACAGTGGGGTAGTCTAGTTCGAGTAGGCCTTTACCAGGCTTGCTCCCGAAGTCTATGTCATGGCTGAATTCTAGCTTGTCGAAAAATACATCCACGTGGTACAAACCCGCTGGATGGTAGTAAATAAGCCTTCTCCCAGCGAAGAGTGCTTTAACATATGGGTCATAATTGAATTTAAGGTCTTTCTCGAAGAGCTCTATTATCTCCTTCCTCTGCTTGCTGTAAGCCATTAGGTCGAGGTCTGTGAATACCAGGCCCTCGCCCTTAAACCTGCCCAGCTTCTCGTAGATGTCTAATACACCAGGCTTATCAACCGAGTGTATGTATACGCCTAGAGCACCCAGTATCCTGAGGACGACACCCTTCTCCGAGGCTTTGGACACAATGCCCACGGCCTCCTTCACGAATTCATCCGTCGTGAGCTTAACTCTCTTCGAGGACATTTTCACCCCTCGATCTTATAGTAGTTCAACAGCCTGTCGCCCTCGACCTCGACGATATACGCTTTCAACACCCCCTCGCTGTACTCGCTACCCGGGTTGACAACAATCGTCCTCCCTATCTGGTCGTGCCCGCTTGACTCGTGTATGTGGCCGTGTAAGCCTATCAAAGGCTGGTATTTCTCTATAACCCTCCTTACAGCTTTTGAGCCCACGTGCTCGAATTGGGGTACGCCCGCCACTGTGACTACTCTTAAATCCTTGGTGAGCTTAGGCGCCAGGTCAAGCATCGTGTTGTAGGGTGGGGGGTGGAAGTTGAATATAGACTTAGATGGGTCCTGCAACTTCGAGACAAGCCTCTCCAAGTACTTCTCCAACTCTTTCTCATCCTTCTCTCTCGGCGTGTTCCACGGTGTTGGGTTCACGTACGGTGAGGACACTACCTCAAGCTTCTCGACGCTGAATATCCTGTCGATCGGGTAGACAACCCCCTTGGGCTCGTATTCTTTTATAACCCCGTCTATAACCCAGTCGTCGTCGTTGCCCGGCATAACGATTGTTTGAACGCTTTTCGTGTCCACCTTTCTTACAAGCATTTCAAGCCAGTTCCTCAGCCTCTCAACCATCTTCTCGACCATGACCTTGTTGACGAGATCCGGGTTGTT
>WYEE01000112.1 GCA_009904025.1 Thermogladius sp.
CTTCCGCAACAGCGTGATCCGGCCCCACTCTAACTATGCGGGCTTTAACCCTGGAGCCTAGGCTCGCGTTCCTAACTATGACTTTAACGCCCTTGAACACTGCTACACCGTTACCCGACTCATCCACCCCATCTATGTTGAGGACTGTTATAGAGCCTACTCTGAGGGGGTTATCGTCCTCAGGCCTCCTTATGCTTGGGTACACGCTGAATTTCTGGACGTCGCTTGTATACGGCGCCCAAGAGTGTTTCTTCTGATGCCTGTTCACTAATTACCCCATCCCACACGATACATTGCTAGATATATAAGTGATAAACCCTTTTAAAAAGCAATGGCTCTGGCTGGAGGACATGGCGTTCAAAGACTTCTTGAGGAACATAGCCAACACGCATTTAAGCAGGGCCCTCAGGGAGGGTAGGATACAGGCTAACACCGTAGACGAGGTTAGGAGGTTGCTGGCGGCCGCCGAGTCCAAGTATGGTTTCAGCTCCTTCGGCGGGAACCCTGAGAGGCTTGTAGACTACTTCAACAGCAAGGACTTCGACCTCCTCGTCCAGGCCTTCAAGGGGGGCGGGGCCCTAGACGTGTTGGCCAGGATACTCGAGGAAGCCTCCGTGGAATACGCTGACCTACCGGGTGTAAGCAGTAAGGCTAGAGAGCTGGCTAAGGCTCTCTCGGAGGGTAGGCAGGTTAAATCCGAGCTGACGGAGCTCTTCGAGAAGGTGAAAACACTGTTCCCCGGGGGCGAGGTCTCGATGGGGGAGAAGGAGATCGTGCTGAAGCTCAACTCAAACCGCACAATTAAGATTTCATACGATGAAGGCAAGGTCAGGGTCGTCAAATGCGAGACAACCATACTGGAGAAGGAGGATGTGGATAAGCTGAGGGAGGTGGCGGGGGGTGGGTAGGAGGGGTCTAGTGGTATTCGACTGCGACGGCGTGTTGACGGACGTCAAGAACAGCTGGGGCGTCCTACACGGATACTTCGGTAGCAGGGACAACAAGGTTTTCGCCGATTATTATAAGAGGGGTTTGATAACCTACGAGGACTGGATGAAGATAGATGTCGCTCTGATGATACACAGCTTTGGGAAGCCTATTAGAAGGATGGACGTTGAGAGAGCTCTCTCGCAGATCAAGGTTAGAGATGAGGCTTACGAGGTGGTGGCCTACCTTAAAGAGCAATATGTCGTGGCAGTAGTCAGCGCCGGGGTTGAGGAGGTCGTGGGTAGGGTCTGCAGGGAGCTTGGCGTAGACCTCTGCTTCTACAACGAGTTGAAGTACGTGGACGGCGAGCTCGTCCCAGGCGGGGTAGCCAGAGTCCCGTTGATGGATAAGAACAAGGTTATCCACCAGCTGGCTGAGAGACTAGGCTTCGAGGCCGGGGATGTCACGTACATAGGTGACGATGTCTGGGATATACCAGTCTTCGAGGGGGTGGGTAACTCGATTGCGGTTAAACCTTGCGGCGACGCCTGCGCGAGAGCTAGGTGGGTTGTGGAAGATTTGAGGGAGACCATACCCTTAATCGACAGATTCTACATGGAAAAACGCGTGAGGGAAATCTTCGGAGACGTGTTTAACAGAGGGGATCCAGTGAAGTAATTCTCCTCGGAGGCTCCACCTAGGATACTTCCCCAGGCCACATAACTAGCTTGGAGATTAACTCGACAAGCCTCTCCTCGTCGATGTCGAGGAATAGCACTCTCTTATGCTTTTCCCTAGCCCCGTAGACGATGTCTATCTTGGAGACAGGGATGTTTAGGCTCCTACTCAGGAACCTCACTAGAGCCGCATTCTCCCTGCCTCTACCCTCGGGCTCCTGTGTCTGGAAGACGAGCTCTCCTCCCTCTATCACCAGGCCCTCGCTTGGCGACGATGGTTTCACGATGAGGTTTAATATGGGTCCCCTAGAAGAGGATTCGATGTTCCTGCGGACTATCTCTTCGACGCGGGGCATACCAACCCACATTTTATTTTTATCAACCCAAAGACTATAAACCTTGAGGGGTATCCCTTATCTCGAGGGCGATGAGGTAAACCTATGGCGGAACCGAGGCGTGAGGAGGCTGGGCGCTTCAACGAGGCCGATGAGCCTGCTCGACAGGGTTTAACAGCCTGGGGACTATAGGCCTTATAACCCCCTTCTCCACTAGCTCGACTATCCTCGCTGAAAGCCTCTCCTGCTCGGCGAAGCTACCGTAAGCGCTACCCGACCCGATGAGCCTCACGATCTCCGCTCTAACTCGCGGGGGTATTGGAGCAGGCCTCCTCGGGAATAAGGGTGTTCCGGGTAGAGGCAGGTAGTAATGAAGGTGTATCCTAGCCCCTCTCTCCGCGAGAACCCTGGCGACCCTCACTGTCTCAAGCATGTCCTCCTCGGTCTCGGAGGGCAGCCCGAATATGAAGTCCACGCTGGGTTTAAACCCTGCTTTGATGAGTATGTCCACTGCGTTGAAGACGTCCTCGATGCTGTGCCCCCTGTGAATCCTCTCTAAAACCCGGTTGCTACCTGATTGAGCGCCCACTATGATCTCCTTGTTCGACACATACCTCTTCAATACCCTGGCAGACCCCTCTGTCACATGCTCGGGCCTAACCTCACTCGGGAAGCTGCCGAGGTAGATCCTGGCCCCAGCGGGTGAGGCTACTTGGTGGAGGCCCTCAAGCAACTGTGCCAAAGCATCCTCGTCGACAGGCTGCCTGACGTCTGATAGATTGTAGGAGAGGGCGTCGGGTGTTATGAACCTTATATCCCTAACACCCTCTTCAACCATTATCTTTGCGTACTCGACAATATTGCCCACACTCCTGTGCCGAGGCTTGAAACCATGGAAGTAGCTCACCTGGCAGAACCAGCAACCGTGGAAGCAACCCCTAGTGATTTCAATCGGGGTGTACAGGTGTCTCCAGTATGGGAATGGGGGATAGTCGTCCAGGTTAACTGGGTTTGCCCTCCTGCCGACGCGTAGATCGCCCTGCTCATCTATGTACACGATATTCCTAGCCTCGTCTAGGCTCAGGTCACGTGCTAAATAGCCGGCGAGATCCACTACAGCGGGCTCCCCCTCGCCCGCCACGGCTACTTTGAAACCCATATTCAACAGGACGCCCAGAGGGTCGCCTGAGGCATGCGGGCCGCCGGCAACGGTCAAACACCCCCTTCTACCGGTATATTTCACAATCCTCACCACGTT
>WYEE01000020.1 GCA_009904025.1 Thermogladius sp.
TGGCAACACTCCTCAGGAACGCGATAGTAGTCTCCTTTATAAGGGAGGTTAAGTCGAGTATCGAGAAAACCTACAGTAAATACAGGAAAGTCGATTTAAAGATGGTGATTAAACCAAACATCATAACAGATAGAATACTCCACGCTATGGCTACGGGTAATTGGCCTGGCGGTAGAACAGGTGTCAGCCAGATTCTTGATAGGACAAACATGTTGAGCACTCTCAGCCACCTCAGGAGAGTGGTCTCACCCCTCGCGAGGGCGCAACCACACTTCGAGGCCAGGGAGCTACACTTCACGTCATGGGGTAGGATGTGCCCGTTTGAAACTCCTGAGGGGGCTAACATAGGGCTTGTGAAAAACCTGGCTTTAATGGCTCATGTCAGCGTGGGATACGATGAGAGGGAGGTTGAGCAGCTTCTCATACAGCTTGGCGTCAAGCCTTTAACCGAGATACTGGAGGAGCTTCGGGAGAGAGTGAGAAGAGGCGAAGGATCTAGCCCAGCCGAGTACATCTCGTGGAGCAAGGTGTATTTGAACGGGAGGCTTATCGGGGTTCACCCCAACGGCGGGGAATTAGCGAGCAGGATAAGAGAGTTGCGTAGGCAGGGCAAATTATCGCCGGAGGTGAACGTAGCTTTCTTCAGAGGAGAGTATTTGAATGAGGTCTACGTTAACTGCGATGCCGGCCGTATCAGGAGGCCTCTTCTCGTCGTTGAGAACGGCGAGTTAAAGCTTAGACCGGAACATGTTAAAATGCTGAAGAACGGGTCACTGAAGTTCGAGGATCTGGTTAAGAAGGGTGTTATAGAATACCTAGACCCGGATGAAGAGGAGAATGCCTACATAGCTTTGACACCAAGCGAGATAACTAAAGAGCACACCCACCTCGAGATATGGCTTCCAGGCACTCTGGGGATAGTGGCCTCAATAATCCCGTACCCGGAGCATAACCAGAGCCCCAGGAACATATATGAGGCTGCCATGGGGAAGCAGAGCCTCGGCCTCTACGCGGCTAACTTCCAGAGGAGGATGGATTCACGCGGCCACTTCCTACACTACCCCCAGAAACCTCTAGTCCAGACTAGGGCACTCGATGTCATAGGCTACAACGAGAAGCCGGCGGGGCAGAATATGATCGTAGCGGTGCTAACGTACACAGGCTATAATATAGAGGACGCTGTTATAATGAATAAGAGTAGCATTGAGAGAGGGCTGGGTCGCAGCACGTTCTTCAGGGTTTACACGACCGTGGAGTACAAGTACCCGGGTGGTCAAGAAGATAAGTTGACAGTCCCTTCAAGCGATATAAGGGGTTACAAGGGGCCTAGAGCCTATGAGAAGCTCGAGGAGGACGGTATTGTAGCCCCAGAGACTAATGTCTCTGGCGGTGATGTATTGATAGGTAAAGTGAGCCCCTCGAGATTCATGGCAACACAGGAGCTTACAGGGAGCGAGCAGGCGAAGCAGGACACGAGCATCGTTATGAGACACGGGGAGAAAGGTGTTGTCGACATGGTCATGATAACGACGGACAACGACGGGAATAAGCTCGTCAAAGTCAGGGTTAGAGACCTAAGGATACCCGAGTTAGGCGACAAGTTCGCGTCGAGACACGGGCAGAAGGGGGTGGTAGGCTTGATCATACCGCAATACGACATGCCCTTCACAGAGGAGGGAATTACACCCGACTTAATCATCAACCCCCACGCATTCCCCAGCAGGATGACAGTGGGCCAGCTGATCGAGAGCATCGCAGGTAAGGTAGCAGCGCTGGAGGGCAGGCTGGTTGACGGCACCCCATTCTACAAGGAGGACCCGGAGAGACTAATGATCGTTTTGAAGAAGCACGGGTACCCTGAGACGGGTGAGGAGGCTATGTACGATGGGAGGACAGGGGAATTACTGAAGGCCCCCGTCTTCATAGGGGTTGTCTACTACCAGAAGCTCCATCATATGGTCAGCGATAAAATACATGCTAGGGCTAGGGGTCCAGTCCAGATCCTGACGAGGCAGCCGACGGAGGGCAGGGCTAGGGCGGGTGGCTTAAGGTGGGGTGAGATGGAGGTTGACTGCCTAGTCGGCCACGGCGCAGCAGCGTTGTTGAAGGAGTCTATGATAGAGAGAAGCGATAAAGCAGTCATCTACGTTTGCGAGCTATGCGGGCACATAGGGTACTACGATAAGATAAGAGGGAGATATGTCTGCCCTATCCACAAGGAGAAGGGTGTTCTAAAGCCTGTTGAAGTCTCCTACAGCTTCAAACTACTCTTACAGGAGTTGATGAGCATGTCAGTAATGCCACGTATCATGTTGGGCGATGTGAGGGAGGGGTAGGTATGTATAGGATCAAAGGTATAAAGTTCGGTATACTTTCGCCTGATGAGATCAGGAGAATGAGCGTCACGAACATCATTACAAGCGATGTTTACGACAACGATGGGGTGCCCGTGGACGGGGGCGTCATGGATAAAAGGCTTGGCGCAATCGAGCCGAGAGAGGTATGCCCCATATGCGGGAACACAAGAGAAGAGTGCCCGGGGCACTTCGGGCATATAGAGCTGGCTAAACCTGTCATACACGCAGGCTTCTCCAAGCATATACTCGTCTACCTCAAGTCGACATGCAGGGTGTGCGGTAGGGTCAAGCTACCTGAGAACGAGAGGCAACAATACTTAAAATTGCTGAAAGACCTCGAGGATTTGAACCTCAAGTACCTGGTTAAGAGATTACACGAGTTCATCAGGAAGAAGGCTTCAGCCCAGCAGACATGCCCCCACTGCGGGGCTCCTCAATACAAGATCAAGCTGGATAAACCACACACGTTCTACGAAGAGAGGGAGGAGGGTCTAGTCAAATTAACCCCCGCCGAAGTTAGAAGTAGGTTGGAGAAAATACCCGACGACGATGTCCGCTTACTCGGTGGAGACCCGAAGGAGGCTAGGCCTGAGTGGATGGTTTTAACCGTTCTACCGGTACCGCCGAGGGCTGTTAGACCGTCAATACTGTTAGAGACGGGCATAAGGAGCGAGGACGACTTAACCCACAAGCTTGTCGATATTATAAGGGTGAACAACAGGCTTAGGGAGCACGTTGAGACAGGTGCCCCTAACGCGCTTATCGAGGACGAGTGGGAGCTACTTCAATACCATGTGACAACATACTTCGACAACGAGGCTCCCGGTATACCTCAAGCCAAGCATAGGACAGGCAAAACATTGAAGGGTATAGCGCAGAGGCTCAAAGGGAAGGAGGGGAGGTTTAGAGGAAACCTGAGGGGTAAGAGAGTTGATTTCAGCGCGCGCACCGTGATCAGCCCTGACCCAAACCTCAGCATAAACGAAGTTGGGGTTCCAGAGGCTGTCGCTAAGATCCTGACTGTCCCGGAGAAAGTGACACCGTGGAACGTGGAGGAGTTAAGGAAGCTTGTCCTAAACGGCCCCGACAAATGGCCTGGCGCCAACTATGTTATAAGACCCGACGGCAGGAAGATTAGCCTTAAGTTCGTTGACAGAAAGGCTGTCGCCGAGTCTCTTACCCCAGGCTTTATTGTCGAGAGACATCTATTGGACGGCGACATAGTTTTGTTCAATAGGCAACCCTCGCTCCATAGGATTTCTGTTATGGCTCACGTGGTGAGAGTCCTGCCCTACAAGACCTTCAGGCTAAACCTATTGGTTTGCCCGCCTTACAACGCTGACTTCGATGGCGACGAGATGAACCTGCATGTTCCCCAGAGCGAGGAGGCTAGGGCTGAGGCGAGGATCCTAATGCTCGTTGAAAAACACATTTTGACCCCCAGGTACGGTGGGCCTATAATAGGCGGGCTCCAGGACTATATCAGCGGCGCCTTCCTTCTAACAAACAAGTCAACGCTCTTAACTAAGGGTGAGGTCATTGACCTCCTTAGCGTCGCCGGATATAGAGGGCCTCTACCGGAGCCAGCTATATTAAAGCCCACCGAGTACTGGACGGGCAAGCAGGTGGTCTCTCTATTCCTCCCAAGAGACTTCAACTATAAGAGGAACGCTAAGATCGCTTCCGCATCAGCACTCAGGTGCATTGACGATGATTGCCCCCACGACAGCATCGTCATAGTTAAGAAGGGCTTACTGTTGGAGGGTGTTCTCGACAAAGCTACTATTGGCAGGGAGGAGCCGGAGAACCTCATCCACTGGTTGATAAAAGAGTACGGTGAGGATGTTGCGAGGAAGTTCATGGACGAGGTTTACAAGATTTTCATAAGATTCTCCGAGATGTATGGTTTCACAATGAGCTACTACCATCTAATGATACCTCTTGATGCCAGAGAGAGGATTCGGGGTATTATAGAGGAGAAGAAGAGGGAGGTGGACAAATTAATAGAGGAGTTTAGGTCTGGGCGACTTATACCGAAGCCGGGTAAAACTGTCGAGGAGACGCTGGAGGACGAGATAATAGATCTGCTGTCTAAGAGGCTACTTGATGAGGTAGCCGACGTGATCACACCCTACTTCACTCTCGCGAACCCCGTTATAGTGATGGCTAGGACGGGCTCAAGGGGGAACCCCATTAATTTAACGCAGATGGCTGCTATACTAGGCCAGCAGACGGTTAGAGGCAGGAGGCTTACAAGAGGGTACTTAAACAGGAGCCTACCCCACTTCAAGCCCGGCGATTTAGGGCCTGAGGCAAGGGGGTTCGTGTCGAGGGGATTTGTAAACGGGCTATCACCGGTTGAAATGTTCTTCCACGCTGCTGGCGGTAGAGAGGGCTTGATCGACACGGCTGTTAGGACGAGCCAGTCGGGTTACATGCAGAGGAGGCTTATCAACGCTCTCCAAGACGTTAGAGTAGACGTAGATGGGACTGTGAAGACGACGACAGGTGAGGTCATACAATTCAAGTACGGTGAGGACGGAGTCGACCCCACGAAGAGCGATCACGGCAAAGCCGTGAACGTAGAGAGGGTGGTGGAGAAGGTGGTGGGGTGGAGGCTGTGAAGCAGATCACCTCTATAGAGGAGTTGAAAAGCTATATCGAGAAGATACGGGGGAGGGTGAGCGATAACATCATTGAGGAGCTTGAGAAGAGGCTGGTTGAAATATATGAGAAGAACGGGCTCTACGTGGAGGAGGTTGAGGCTATAATAGGGGAGGTTTTGAGAAGGTATGAGAGCTCACTTGTAGAGCCAGGCGAGCCCGTGGGGACCGTTGCAGCCCAGAGTCTCGGCGAGCCGTCTACCCAGATGACGCTACGTGTATTCCACTATGCCGGTGTCAGGGAGTTCAACGTCACGCTCGGCTTACCGAGGTTGATCGAGATCGTGGACGCAAGGAAGAGGCCTGAAACCCCGATCATGGAGATATACCTCGAAGACGACTACAAGCGTGATGAGGAGAAGGCGAAGGAGGTTGCCAGGAGAATAGAGTCGACACTGGTGGAGAACGTAGCTGAAAGCATCTCCATCTCGCCGTTCGAGGGTGTGGTGATAAGGCTTGACCCAACTATGCTGGAGGATAAAGGTGTCGGGATTAAGGATGTCGTCGGCGTCCTCGAGGAATTAAAGCTGGGTGATATAGAAGTAGATGAAGAAAACTATACCATTAGGATAAGGCTCCCCGAGGAGCTTATGGATTACTCGAAGATGGAGAAGATCAGGCAGAAGGTAGCATCAACCAAGATAAAGGGTGTAAGGGGGATTAAGAAAGTTATCATACAGAAGAGAGGGGACGAGTATGTTCTAATAGCTGAGGGCAGTAATCTAGGCGAGGTGATGAGGGTGAAAGGCGTGGATTGGAGGAGGGTGTACACAAACGATATTATGGAGGTGGAGAGAACTCTCGGAATAGAAGCAGCTAGATCTGCGATTATAAGAGAGATTAAGAGTATTCTCGACGACCAGGGTTTAGATGTGGATATAAGGCATATCATGCTCTTAGCAGATGTAATGACCTGGACCGGCAGGGTTAGGCAGGTCGGTAGGATGGGTGTGGCAGGTGAGAAGCCGAGCGTCCTAGCCAGGGCTGCTTTCGAGATGACGGTTCAAAGGCTGATTGAGGCAGCGGCTAACGGTGAGGTGGACGAGCTAAGCGGGATCCCCGAAAATATTATAATAGGTCAAATAATTCCAATTGGAACAGGTATAGTAGAGTTGTACGCGACACCCTCAACCACTAGATCTAGGGGAACGGAGGGATAGCCGTGTCGTCTGCTCAACCCGAGCTTGTCAAGGCTATTCAAACAGCAGCAAAGACCGGCAAGGTTGTCCTAGGGTACAGGGAGACGCTTAAGCTTCTACTCTACGGGAAGGTGAAATTAGTTGTCTTAGCGGTTAACGCTCCGCCGGAGTTTAAAGAGGACGTCAACCACTACGCTAAGCTCTCCAACATACCTGTCCTAACCTTCCCTGGTACAAACATGGAGTTGGGTACTATTCTAGGGAAGCCTTTCGGCGTCTCAACGCTAGGTGTTGTGGATCCAGGGCAGTCCAATATACTTGAGCTCGCGGGTGCGAGCGCGCGATGAGCAAGGAGAAGCCTCAAATAAAGATAACACCAGAAGAATTCGGGTACATGACACTACTCCACGAGCTTACAGGCGTCCACGTCCAGGACTGCGTGATCGATGAGGAGAACAACAGGGTTATATTCCTCGTGAAACCAGAGGAGATAGGTAGGGCTATAGGTCCAAAAGGAATTTTTGTCCAAACATTAAAGAAAATGTTGAATAAGAACGTTGAGATAGTGGGTTATAGTGAGAGTATCGAGGAGTTAACGAAGTACGCGCTGGCGCCGGCAAGGGTGAGGGAGGTTAAGGTGGCTCAGAGGCCTGGAGGTAAAAAAGTTGTGTACGCCACAGTAGACCCAAACGACAAGGCTATCGCTATAGGTAAGAACGGTAGGAACGTAGCTAGAGCACGACTACTATTAAACAGGTATTTCAGTATTGACACGGTTATCATAGCGTGAAGCTTAAAAACCGGTATGAGACTCCATAATAGGAGGGTCTAGTCATGCCTGGGAAGAAAGCGCCAAACGGTTTATTCGCGGCAAGGAAGTTGAGGAGGAAGAGGCTGAAGTTTAGGTGGAGCCTAAGAGAGTTTAAAGTGAGAGCGTTGAGGCTGAAGGAGAAAGTAAACCCCCTCGAGGGAGCTCCAATGGCTAGAGGGATAGTTCTCGAGAAAGTCGGGGTTGAATCGAGGAAGCCGAACTCCGCTGTCAGGAAGTGTGTTAGAGTCCAACTAGTTAAGAACGGTAAAGTGGTGACAGCTTTCGTACCATGGGATGGTGGAGTGAACTACATTGACGAACACGATGAGGTGATCATAGAGGGTATTGGGGGGCCTAGAGGCAAATCGATGGGGGATATCCCTGGTGTTAGGTTTAGGGTTGTCAAAGTAAACGATGTCTCGTTGAAAGCGATATGGCTGGGTAAAAAACAGAAGCCCGTGAGATAGAGTTTTCCGATTAATGATCGTGGTAAAACGACTCCTGCGCATCTACGAGTTCTCTCCTTACATAAATGGGTTTACCTACGAGAAGAGCCAGGAATATTGCGTGGCTTGGAACCATCTTCCTCCTGAGGGTTACATTTCCATCGTTGAATTCTACGTAAGCGGAGTAAACGCCTCTCGCCTCATCGAATTCCTCAATTAAAACCCTCTTCACATGTCTACCAAGTGCTTCAAGGACCTCTGGCATTGAAGCCAGTAGGTCGCTGAATCTCTCCCTATCATCGTCGATGGCCTCCCCATTCTGTTTCTTTATAAACAGGACTATATCGTAGGGTACTCTCTCAAGGTAGAAGACTCTACCGTCTTCTAGCTCGCAGGCAAGTCTTGGGATAGGCATATATACGTCTAATTCCTTCACTTCAATCCCACTAATCTCATCTCGTACTCTACGGACTAGCAGGTATTGTGTCAAACCTTAATCCTCTCTTACTAAACACCAAGTGTTTAACTTATTTTAAATATAGCCTGCCTACAGGGTTAGGTGTTTTCATCCTCAGCCGATTGTTTCAACCTGTGAAACTGAGGTTTAAAAAGGTTGTTCGTAATTCAATCCTTCCAGGTGCTTGAATTGAGTAGCGAGAGTGTGGCTGAGAAAGTGGGGGCACCCGAGATCTTATTGTTTGGCAAGTGGAGTTACGATGGCGTGGTTGTAAGAGACCCTAGCTTGAAGAGGTACATATCTCTGAAGCCCGTCTATCTCCCACATACAAGTGGGAGGCATGAGCACAAGAGGTTCGGTAAGGCTGAAGTGCCGATTGTGGAGAGGCTGATCAACAAAATAATGAGACCCGGCCATAACATGGGTAAAAAGCACCTTGCTTACAATATTGTGAAAACTGCTTTCGACATAATGTACATGAGGACAGGAGAGAACCCTATTCAACTACTTGTCAGAGCCGTCGAAAACGCTGCTCCAAGAGAGGAGACGACTAGGATAATGTATGGTGGAATCGTCTACCACGTCTCAGTCGACGTTGCCCCCCTCCGTAGAATAGACCTCGCGTTGAGACATATAACAGAAGGAGCGCGCTCTAAGGCTTTTAGAAGTACGTTAAGTATTGAGGAGGCGCTAGCTGACGAGATCATCCTGGCAGCCTCCAACGACCCTAGAAGCTACGCTATTCAAAAGAAGGATGAGATCGAGAGGATAGCGTTGAGTAGCAGGTAGCTTCCAGCTGGACTCGTCTGCTTGGTACCATCCTGCTATACGTAGATTTTCCTGTATGATGATCGAGGCTTCTCGAGCATAATACTTTATAAACGCCGTATTTTATTAAAATCCCAGTACATTAGATTACTCGGGAGAGGATGGGTATGAGCGCGTCACAGAAACCCCACCTGAACCTCGTGATAATAGGGCACGTCGACCACGGTAAGAGCACGATGGTAGGCCACATTCTCTACCGTCTAGGATACTTCGACCAGAAGACAATGCAGGCTATTGAGGAAGAAGCGAAAAAGATGGGCAAGGAAAGCTTCAAGTTTGCCTGGCTAATGGACAGGATGAAGGAGGAGAGGGAGAGGGGTGTAACAATAGCGTTATCCTACATGAGGTTTGAGACCAAGAAGTATTTCTTCACAATCATCGACGCCCCGGGCCACAGGGACTTCGTTAAAAACATGATTACCGGAGCCAGCCAGGCTGATGCAGCCATCCTCGTGGTCAGCGCCAGGAAGGGTGAGTTCGAGGCCGGCATGAGCCCAGAGGGTCAGACGAGAGAGCACGCGATCCTTGCTAAGACCATGGGCATCGACCAGCTAATAGTAGCTGTCAACAAGATGGATGCGACGGAGCCTCCTTATAGCAAGGAGAGGTATCAGCAGGTTAAGGAGACTCTCGGCAAGTTCTTGAAAGGACTCGGCTACAACCCTGACAAAGTACCCTTTGTACCAGTGTCGGCTTGGACGGGCGAGAATCTTATAGAGAGATCGCCCAACATGCCTTGGTACGATGGCCCTGTGCTAGTAGAGGTTCTCGACACGCTTCAAGTTCCACCTAAACCCATCGACAAACCGCTTAGACTACCGATACAAGACGTGTACAGCATATCAGGCGTGGGCGTAGTACCTGTCGGAAGGGTTGAAACGGGTGTGTTGAAAGTCGGCGATAAAGTGATATTCATGCCAGCCGGGGTCGTAGGCGAGGTAAGGTCTATTGAGACACACCACATGAGAATCGAGAAGGCGGAGCCCGGCGACAACATTGGCTTCAACGTTAGAGGCGTTGAGAAGAAGGATATTAAGAGAGGGGATGTGGCAGGCCACCCGGAGAACCCGCCATCAGTCGTGGATGAGTTCACGGCTAGGATCTTCGTGATATGGCATCCAACTGCTATAGCCGTAGGCTACACTCCTGTAATACACGTTCACACAGCTAGCGTGGCTTCTAGAATAACAGAGATCGTCGCTAAACTAGACCCTAGAACCGGCAAGGAGGTTGAGAAGAACCCGCAGTTCATTAAGCAGGGAGACAACGCTATAGTAAAGTTTAAGCCGATTAAACCACTGGTCATAGAGAAGTACTCTGACTTCCCGCAACTCGGAAGATTCGCTATGAGGGACATGGGTAAGACCATCGGCATAGGTATTGTAACAGATGTTAAATTAGCAGAGGTTAAGACTAAGAAGTAGCGGTTTTTTCTAAACAAATACTTTAGGGTATTGTTTATGTCGACGCCTAGGATGGTCAAGATAAAAGTTTGGAGCACGGACGTAAGCGTGTTGAACGAGTTCACAGGTAAGATAGCCGACATAGCGAAGAAAACTGGTGTTAAACTATCAGGTCCGATACCATTGCCGACTAAAAGGCTGTCTATTAGGACGTTGAAACTACCTCACGGTGAAGGGAAGAAGAAGTATGAGAAGTGGGAGATGAGGATACATAAAAGACTTCTTTTCATCGCCGCTGATGAAAGGGTTATGAAGCAGTTGATAAGGCTTAGGGTGCCGCCTGAAATCTGGATGGAAATCGAACTGTAAAAAACTGTAATAAATTTGTTTTAAGCGTAAAAACCTTATTTCTTCTCTTCTTTCTTCTCCTCTTTCTTCTCCTTCTTCCCCTTCTTGCTCATACCAACACCTTCAAATCTTCTACTTTAAACCTTCTCCCCTAATCTTAAAAATATATCTGTTTGTTTCCGCGAGTATCATGATCACCCCGTTGAAAAACAGCTGAAGAACCGATTTTTCGTAATTTTTTTGTATAAGGTCTGAGCGCCGGGGGCGGGATTCGAACCCGCGCACCCTGTTACAGGGCACTGGCTCTCCAGGCCAGCCCCTTAGGCCGCTCGGGCACCCCGGCCCCTTTTATACTTAATTCCTCAAAAACCTCTTTAAATGCTGTGACTTATTTTCACAATCAGGCTCTCGTCATCTAGTTATGGGCATGCTTCTAGCTAGAATTAAACTTAAAAAGAGCTTACTTAATTCAAGGTTCTAGGCGTGCTTAACTATTAGAAGGGAGTACTATGGAGAGGGGTTTTAGGCCGATAATCAGGATAGCTGGCGTCGACGTGGATGGGAACCTACCATTGCTATTCGGGTTGTCGGAGATTAAGGGAGTAGGTTATAATCTCGCGCTAGGTGTCACCAGGGTTTTAGGCTTCAACCCCAATATGAGGACGGGTTTTCTCACAGACGAGGAGGTTAAGAAAATAGAGTCTGTTATAAGCTCCCCCGACAAATACGGCCTCCCAGCGTGGTTGTATAATAGGAGAAAGGACTTCACGACCGGAAGGAACATCCATCTAGTAGGCAACGAGCTTATATTCTACGTTAAGGAGGATATTGAACGCGAGAAAAGGATTAAGAGCTGGAGGGGAATACGGCACTCTATAGGCCTCAAGGTGAGGGGGCAGAGAACGAGAACCACAGGTAGAACTGGGATGACTGTGGGTGTGAGGAAGAAGAGACAGGTTCAGCAACAGAAGAAGGAGTAGGTGGTTGGATGGGTGATCCACGCAAGATAAGGAAAAAGTGGGAGGGGCCTAGACACCCTTGGAGGAAGGATGTTTTAGAGCATGAGATGAAGCTTGTCGGAGCATATGGTTTGAGAAATAAGAGGGAGCTGTGGATCACGGCGACCATTGTGAGGAGGATAAGGCATAGAGCGAGGTCTCTACTAGCCGCCCCCAAGGAAGTACGCGAGAAGGAGGAGAAAGCTCTAATAATTAGGCTTGTTAAACTAGGTGTTTTAAGGGAGAATGCCAGGCTAGAGGACGTATTGGCTTTAAAGCCGGAGGACCTCCTTGAGAGGCGCCTCCAAACCATTGTTTATAGGAAGGGGCTTGCTAGGACAATCCATGAGGCGAGGCAATTAATAGTACACGGGCACATCGCGATAGCTGGCAGGAGGATTAGGTCTCCAGGCTACCTTGTCACACTCGACGAGGAGCGTTTAGTAGATTACGCACCTAACAGCCCTCTTAGAGCGAGGGTTGCCAAGGAGGCGGGTGGTTAGCTGTGTCGTTCGCTGGGAGAGAGCTGAAATGGGGTTTAGCCCGCATTTATAGTAGCATGAACAACACCATAATACACATAACAGACATCACGGGAGCCGAGACTGTCAGTAGATGGAGCGGTGGGATGGTTGTTAAAGCCGACAGGGAGAAGCCGAGCCCCTACGCCGCTATGATGGCCGCAAGCCGTGTTGCAGGTGAATCAATGGATAAAGGGATTACAGCTATACACATAAAGGTTAGAGCCCCTGGGGGGCATGGACCTAAGACCCCTGGGCCTGGCGCGCAGGCTGCTATAAGAGCCCTAGCTAGAGCAGGCTTCATCATCGGTAGGATAGAAGACGTGACGCCAATTCCGCACGACACGACTAGAAGACCTGGTGGTAGAAGAGGTAGGAGAGTCTAGTGGTGTTAGCAACTTATGGATGTAGAGGTATTAAAACGGGATGATGTCTCACTTAAACTCCTAGTTAAAGGCGTTAAACTACACTTGCTTAACAGCCTTAGAAGGGCTTTAATAGCTGAAGTACCCGTTATGGCTGTAGACTACGTTGTCTTCATGGAGAACAGTAGTGTATTCTACGACGAGTACATAGCACATAGACTCGCGCTAATACCCCTCTCGAGCGAGAGGGCTTTAGAAAAATACAAGTCTCCAGAGGAATGCCGTGAAGCAGGTGAGAGGGGGATATTCTCGGAGGACTGCTTTGTTAAGCTCGAGTTAAGCGGGGAGGGGGTTAGAGGCGGCGTTAAAACCCTTTACGCTGGAGACCTCGTCTCCGGGGACCCCGATGTAAAACCAGTCCATGATAAAATACCTATCATACAATTACTGGAGAACCAGAGGATAAAGCTGGAAGCCTACGCGAGGCTGGGGAGGGGTAGGGAACATATAAAATGGAGCCCTGTATCAGTCGCAGCCCACAAATATGTAGCCAACGTGAAAATAGATGAAGGGAAGTGCGCATACCCCAAGTGTAGGAGATGCATTGAGGTTTGTCCACGGCAAGTAATTGTTGAGAAAGAGGGGTCGATAAAAGTAGACGAAGGGAAACTATTGGAATGTAGCCTGTGCAGACTATGTGAAACCGTCTGCCCAAGCGAGGCGGTTAAAGTCTCATGGAAAGAAGGCGAATACATCTTGTACTTCGAGTCGACGGGTTCATTAACCCCTAAGAGAATTCTAATCGAAGCGGCAAGAGTGCTCGAAGACAAGCTTAATACGTTTAAGAAAGCTCTGGTAGAAGGGGTTGGTTATGGAGGTAGCTAAGACAAATATCTTGTTAAGGAAGACTGTCAGCGAGTTGAGGAAGGCGGCTAACAAATACAAAGCGCCTATCTGGGATAGGGTTGCGGAAGAGTTGTCTAAACCGCGTAGGAGGCATAGAGCAGTTAACTTAAGCAGGATAAATCGCTACACGAACCCAGGTGATGTGGTTGTCGTCCCAGGTAAAGTTCTTGCAACCGGTAAGCTAGACCACCCCGTCACAGTGGCGTCGTTTAGTTTCTCGAGGGCAGCCCTAGAGAAAATTCAGAGTAGCAGGGGGAGGGCGATCCATATATTAGACTTAGTTAAAGAAAACCCGACTGGCAAGGGGGTGAAGATTATTGGCTGAAAAGAGAAGTTTCGAGGAGAAAGTTATGATAGTAGACGCCAGTGGGTTGATCCTAGGTAGAATGGCGAGCATTATAGCCAAGAAGCTGCTGGAAGGTTACAGGGTATATGTCGTCAACGCCGAGAAAGCTGTTTTAAGCGGTGAGAAGAAGAGGGTTGTCGAGGGGTATAAACTTCTGTTAAAAGTTAGAACACACTACAACCCGGATAAAAGCGGTATAAGAAGGCCTAGGACACCGGTTGAAATCGTTAGAAGAAGTGTTAGAGGTATGCTGCCAATGGATAAACCCAAGGGGAGACTAGCGTTTAAAAACCTGAAAGTATACAGTGGTGTCCCAAAAGAGCTCGAAGGAAAGGAGGTAACAAAATTTGAGGAGGCCGATGCGAGTAGGCTGTCTGGGAGGTATGTTACAGTGGGTGAAGTGGCTGAGAGTCTTGGCTGGAAGGGTGGTGTCGAATGAGCTCTCAGGCTACTAGTTTCAAGATCGTGGTCTCATCCGGTAAGAGGAAAACAAGTGTAGCGGTGGCCACAATAAAACCCGGTAAGGGTAGAGTGTGGATTAACAATGTGCCCCTGGAGATGTTGCCAATAGAGTTGGCTAGGATGAAGATCAGCGAGCCTTTAATGCTAATAGGTGAACTGAGGAACACGATAGATATTAGGGTTAGAGTGAGAGGCGGGGGGTGGATGAGCCAAGCTGAGGCAGCCAGGATCGCTATAGCGAGAGGGGTTGTTGAATTCTTCGGGTTGGAAGAGATTAAAAAAATATATAAGGAGTACGACCGCCATATGCTAAGCGGCGATCCAAGGCAGACAGAGCCGGAGAAGTGGGGTAGGATAAGCGCGAGGAGGAGATGGCAGAAGAGCTATAGGTGAGCGTTTTGCTATTCCCGGTTAGATGCTTTACATGCGGTGCCCCAATAGGCCATCTGTGGGAGGAGTACATTAAGAGAGTTCAAGCTGGTGAAGACCCGGCGAAGGTTTTAGATGACTTAGGCGTTAAAAGATATTGTTGCCGGCGAATGTTTTTATCCCATGTAGACATAGCGAGAGAAGTATTGTACTTCCCGAAGATATCGTGAGGTGGGTTGGATGAGTGAGGAGGAGAGGCCGGATATAGGAGAGGAGAAACCTATCTCAATGCTACCCGGTGAAAAAGTAGTTGAGCTACTCATACCATTAGAAGACTACTTGACAGCCGGTGTCCACATCGGGACTCACATATGTACGAAGTTCATGGAGCCGTTCGTATACAGGGTGAGGAGCGATGGCCTATACATACTGGACGCGAGGAAGATTGATGAGAGGATTAGGGTGGCAGCCAAGTTTCTCGCAAGGTTTGAGCCGAGTAAAATAGCGGTGGTATCGGTTAGACAGTACGGTTTCAAGCCTGTGACAAAAATGTGCGGGTTCGTGGGCTGCAAGCCTTTCACAGGGAGGTTTATACCGGGCACGTTCACCAACCCTAGTCTCGCCTGGTATTTCGAGCCCGAAGTGGTTGTTGTCACAGACCCTAGGGCAGACGCGCAGGCGATCAAAGAGGCGGCCGAAGTAGGGGTACCAGTAGTAGCTTTCGCCGACACAGACAATAAGACGGAGTTCGTTGACCTGGTTATCCCAGGTAACAACAAGGGGAGGAAGAGCCTGGCACTACTATACTGGTTGTTGACGAGGCAGATCCTAAGGGAGAGAGGGGTCATACCGCCAAACGGCGATCTACCGGAGAAGCCCGCTGACTTCGAGACAAAGCTATAGGGGTTTTTATGAGTAGGCGATATCCGGCTGTCGCCGGTTTTTTCTACCCCGGAGGTAAAAAGGATCTCATCGCTAGTATCGAACAGTCATTTTTACATAGGATAGGACCTGGTAGGAAACCTGCTGTGGCAAGCGAGAGGAATAGGAAAGTTATAGGTTTCATAGTCCCGCATGCTGGTTACATGTATAGTGGGCCTGTAGCGGCGCACTCATACCTTGAGCTAGCCTCCTCCGGGGTACCTGAGACTATCATAATACTGGGCACCAACCACACCGGGTACGGTGCTCTAGTATCAGTTTACCCGGATGGTTCATGGGTTACACCGCTCGGCGAGATTAAGGTGGATGGGGAGTTGGCTAAGAGAGTGGTTGAACACAGCGGTTTCGCTGTATTGGATGAAGAAGCCCATATCGAGGAGCACAGTGTTGAGGTGCAAGTACCGTTCATCCAATACATATATGAGGATAAAGTGAGAATCCTCCCTATTACAATAGGGCTTCACACCGTTGAAGTGGCTAGAGATTTAGCATCCTCGATCGAGAAGGCTGTCCTAGAGCTAGGCAGGGATGTAGTAATACTAGCTAGTAGCGACTTCAACCACTACGAGCCCCAGGATGTTACTTTCAACAAGGATATGGAGGCAATAAACTATATTTTGAGAGAGGACACGGAGGGTTTCTACAGGGTTATATTAGAGAGAAACATTAGCATCTGCGGTCCAGGAGCTATAATGACGTTGATGGAGTACGGTAAACTTCACGGGGGTGCGAGGAGGATAACAGTGCTCAAACACGCGACGAGCGGGGATATCACAGGGGATTTTTCGGCTGTAGTCGGATACGCATCCGTGAAATTTGAGATTACCTAAGGTGTCTTGACCTGGTCGAAGAGCATTTGTTGAGGAAGATAGAGCATATAGACGTAGTAGTCACAAAAGACGTTGATCACCCTGATCATTGTGAAAAATATTTTGACTCCATAGTGCTAATCCACCAAGCTCTCCCAATGATAAGCCTCGATGATGTCGATCTAAGTGCTAAATTCCTCAACCACCATATATCGGCTCCAGTAATGATAACAGGTATGACCGGCGGTCACCCAGAGGTTTATACGTTGAATGAAAAGCTAGCAAGGATAGCTGAGACCCTCCGGATACCAATTGGGCTTGGGTCGATGAGGCCATTATTGATAAAACGCGGCGACCAAGCTGTAGCTGAAACGTACAAAGTTGTCAGACGTACAGCTCCCGACGTCCCGGTTGTAGGGAATATCGGGGCCGTTAATCTACCTGGCTTGAATAGCAGGGAGATCGTCGACTTGGTCAACGAGCTTGAATTAGATGCCCTCGCTGTACACCTAAACCCAGCACAGGAGTCAGTCCAGTTAGAAGGTGA
>WYEE01000107.1 GCA_009904025.1 Thermogladius sp.
CTTAGACCCATCGGGGTTGTCAAAGGCTAGGGAAGAGTATTATCGCTGATAAAGCCCCGATGCATATCAAACTTGTTTTCCAGCTCCTGAACAACCCTACCCCGGATATGTTGGTTGCGAGAAGATATGTGTTGAAGAACGCCGCGTAAGCTATAGCCTTAGCTTCCTGAATGCTTATCACATACCCAGCCACAGCAGTCATCGGGTGAACTAGGAAGTAGGTTATAAACACGGTTGCAGGGAAGATAAACGAGTAAACCATGTATGTGAGACCCTTCTTCCTCAACCCGACACGGGCCCCCGATACGAGTTCAACGAACTTTAGAACGTGGGATGACACCTTCTCGTGGTGGGAAGTGTATTTTAGAGGTGTGGTTAAATTGCGTAAAACCATGCGGGCTAGTGCGGGGAACGCATTGAGCAGGGAGCAGGGCTCGTGCCCTAGTAGCAGGGTCTTCTTCAAGAGCTTGAGGCTCTTGTCCTCGAATTCAACGTAGTGCAGGACCTGATCTAGGGTCACGCCGTGTCTTGTCATAGAGAAAGCTTCTTCGAGGAAGCCGAGCACGTCTCTCTCGACTTCGACGAGCCTCCTAACCCTCGGCGTCAGCAAGATCACGGTTGCAAGGACGAGAGTGAAGTGTAGTAGGAGTCCACCCTTGACGAGGATTGCTACCAGCGTTGAACCCATCAAGGCTACTGAAGCAAAGTGCTCCAGCCTAGATAGGGTTAAGGCGTTATCCGATATCTTCAACACGATGAGGTATGATAAGATTGCCACCATTACGACAGCCGTCGACAGAAACATGGTGCTCATCCCTGGTAGTGGGACTACTGTGAGAGCTATCAGGCCGAAGACAGCTAGCATCAACCCCTCGTAGACCCCCTCCACTAGTTTAAGCATGTTCTCGAGCTTCATCCTAAGAGATAGGGAGGTTTTCTCGAGGTAGGACTCGACGAACCTCGCTGTCTCCCCGCTCGTTGTAGCCACCTCGCTATAACCTCTCAGGAAATCCGCGAGCCATGCCGAGCCGGTTGAGTCCGCCAGCTTCCTTAAAGCAGTGTAATCGTCTAGGGCAGTCCTCTCCAACGCCTTGTACTTCAAAGCGAGGCCCCTGACATAGTCGCCCGCCTCAACCCTCCCCTCAGCCACCTCCTCCAGCAACCTGGGTAGTCTAAGCCCCCCGGTCTCGAACGCTAGTAGTAGTGTGAGGAAGTCCATTAGCTCTATCTCCGAGATACTTCTACCCGGCTTAGATAATGGTTTTTTGGTCAGCCTCGGCATAACTCTAACTACCAGTAGATAACGCCCTGTTCTTGTAGAACCCGTTTATTTCCCTCATCAGATCCTTCTCGTCGAAGACGCCTCTTGCTACAAGTCTCTCAAGGAAGATGCTCCTCTCAGCTAGCTCTCTTTCAAGAGTCCTCGCCCCTAGTTTACTGGTGAGCCTAGCCGACCTTGAAGCAAGCTCGCTTATTTCCACTGGCTTGAAGAACCCATTCTCAAAAAACGCCACGTCGACTAGATCAACTTCCTCCGTCACCTCTGAGACCCTTACAACTTTTCTCCCATAGCTCGTCTGCTCCACTATGACAATAGACCATATATTCCCGAGCAGGTTTCTAGGTATTGATATAGGGTAGGCTGTAAGCCTCTTCAAAACCGAGTCCGGGCTGTCTCCGTGTATCGTGTTCAAAACCCCGTGGCCTAGGCGTGAGGCTTGAACCAGCACTCTTGCCTCAACGCCCCTGACCTCACCGACCACGATGTAGTCAGGCCTCCTCCTCAGGCTTACTCTTAGAAGGTGGTACATGTCTATGCTCTGCCCCGAGTCAAGTGGCAGAGGGTTCTCGACGAGGGGATCCCACTGATCGCTCGGTAGATATAATTCAGGTGTGTCCTCTATCGTGATCACCCTCTTATTGAAGGGCACCAGGTTTAAGAGCCCTTGTAGGAGAGTAGTCTTCCCCGCTCCAACACCCCCCGCGATTATAATCCAGCCCTTCAACTCGAGGATGAGCCACAGGTATGCTGTGATCAGGCTGTTCAGTACACCGCTGTTTATAAGCTGGGTTATGGTCCACGGCTTCTCCGGCTTCTTCCGCACGACAATACTACTACCCTTCCTGGAGACATTGTTGCCGAAGATGAGGCTTACCCTATACCCCTCTCTCGTCAAACCCTCGGCAATAGGCGACGCGATGCTCACGTGTTTCCTAATCTTCCTCGAGAAGCTGAGGACAAGCCTGTCCACGAGGTTCTCCCCAACCATCATGTTTGTTTTCATCCAGCCTAGCTGGTTGAAAGCCCTGTGGATAACCCAAACCCTCTTGTCAGAGGAGTTTAGGGATATCTCCTCAACCAGCGGGTCTAGTAGAATAGGGTATAGGGGGCCGTAGCCAGTTGTGATCTTCATGTAGTGGTAGTAGAGCCTCGGAGCAAGCCTGTTGGAGCCTCCATCACCTATCATGGATGAAATGCACTCGAGGCTCTCGCACTCAACCCCCATCCCTAGTATACGGCCGAGAACCACCGCCTCCCCAGGGGCTAGGCCCGGCTCTTCGACTACATAGTATAGGCCGTCCTCGCCTTCGACGATCCTCACTTTAACTATCCCGCCGACCAGGTACTCCTCTAAAACCCTGTCTACCTTGATTTCCTGGAAGAAAGTGTTGTTCTGGTAATCGTGTATAAGCCTCGTGAAGAAGTCTTCATGCCTAGGGTTTGAGGAAGAAAAAATCTTCTTCAAGCTTAAGGCTTTGAGCATTTAAAACACCTACTGGTAGACAGGGGTCTTAACTAAGTCTGTTACGCCGCTTCCACTGCTCGAAGTATAGCTCGCCGACACGTAGACTACTGTTGAACCCACTACAGCGCTGGTGATAGTACTGTTGTTAATGTTGATCGTGGTAGTTGCGCCGGCGGGTACCTGGGCATTCACCCCGCTTATAGTGTAGCTACCGCTACTAGTGTAGACTCTGACGCTGGTGATGTTAACCGGGATATTGCCGATGTTGCTTACCTCAAGCGATAGAGTGGACGTATTGCCTGCGACGATTATTTTAGCCGAGACTATTTTCAAGTTGGCGTATTGCTGGGGTAGTGAAAGGTAGTTCATGATATAGTTGTATATCAACAACCCACCGGCAACAGTTATCATT
>WYEE01000053.1 GCA_009904025.1 Thermogladius sp.
GCTATGCTCCTGTCAAAGACCTTCAAATAGCCCATTTTACTCCTCGGCTTGAACAAGGTTTTACCGGAGATAATAGTATTCCCTGAAACGATGACCCTAAGTGGAGGGCTTCTCTTGAACCTGGCTTCCAACCCAGTCTTCTTCTCAAGTGTTTCAACAAGTCTATGAAACTCTACCTCGCCCCACAAGTTCTTGAGTTGTGTTACATGGATCCACTCGAAGCCCTCGCCCCTCGACCGGGTCTCCTCAGCGAAGTCTTCTACTTCACTCCAATCACTGACGACGCGATGGTGAAGTACAACCCCTATTTCACGAATGTTAGCCGCCCTCCTAGCGACTCTAACCCAAGCGTCATCCTTAACATGGCTTACAAGGCATATCATGGGTCTACAACTGTAGGTTGAATTCTCATCGTAGATCTCGAGGAGTGTCTTAAGCTCACTCTCAGAGATATCCTCGTTCTCGCCTGATAGGATGTAATAGAAGAAAACTGGCATTACCTGCTTAATACCTCTTCAACAACCTCTCTTAGTCTAGGCGCTATATTAACGTACTCGAGGATAGGGTTTTCGTGGATCAAACCTAGCGTGTCAGCCAGCACCACCCTGGAGATCCCGGCATCGCTTATTTTCCGGAGAGCCCCGCCTACAAGAAGACCGTGTGTAGCAGCTACCACAACTCTCCTGGCACCCTGTGAAATAAGGAATCTCGCAGCCTCAGCTAAAGTCCCGCCTGTACTTATTATATCATCCACGATGACGACGTCCCTGTTCTCGACGCTGATGTTCCTCGGCTTTATGGAGACCTCCCCGGTGACCCTATCCCTCTCTTTGATGAGGTAATCGAAGTCCAGGCCACGCTTCGCGGCCGCGTGTTTAGCCCTCTCTAAAGCACCTTTATCAGGTGCTATCACGACTGGTTTTGAGACATGTTTCAAAGCCTCCTCCACTAGGATGTCTGAGACTAGTATGTTTATCCAAGGCTTCGCTTCGAGTAGGCTTGGGTTGTGGATGTCTACTACAATACCCTTCTTGACCCCGTGTGATAAAGTGTTTAAAACAACCTCTGCGGAGACAGCTTCGCCTTGCAGGAAGATCTTGTCCTGTCGCATATAAGCCAGGTATGGTGTTACTAGAATAATGTTTTTGGCACCGTTTCTCTGGGCGGCATTCAATAATAGAAGGGTTTCAAGCAGG
The DNA here is from genome assembly GCA_009904025.1 of Thermogladius sp. Classification (GTDB taxonomy): domain Archaea; phylum Thermoproteota; class Thermoprotei_A; order Sulfolobales; family Desulfurococcaceae; genus Thermogladius. The sequence continues at coordinate 1,197 of WYEE01000053.1, forward strand.
GAGGAGTCCTGGTTAGGGTACATGGAGTTGGCTACTATAACTGTGTCAACACCGCCGGGGAGGCTCTTCAACCTCACATACATCTCTCCATCGGGGAATATCTTTCTCTCCACGTCGATTAACTCTGCTCCAAGCAGTCTTGCTAATTCTAGAGACTGTCTCGTGAAGTTGGAGCCAGGGGCTATGAGCAAGATGTCCACCGTGATTAAGATTTATGTTAGAATAATAAATCATAACCACCCCCCAGCATATTTATGAGAGGCTTAAACAAATACCTCCTGAAGGGTGTTCGAGTGGAGTTAATAGAGAGGCCTGGCGTTAGAGAAGCGATGTTCTACCAGCCTCTCGGCGACGGGCGGGTTAGGTGCAATCTATGCCATAAAAGATGTGTGATAGTGCCGGGAGCCTACGGGGCCTGCGGTGTAAGGTATAATAAGGATGGGAAACTGTACACACTGGTATACGGCCTCCTCACCGCTGCGAACCCGGATCCGATCGAGAAAAAGCCTCTCATGCACTTCAACCCCGGCTCCTGCGTCTTCTCTATTTCAACTGTTGGATGCAACTTCTACTGCAGGTTCTGCCAGAACTGGGTTTTAAGCCAGAGCAGGAGGGATAGGCTCTATGGCGAGCCGTTTGAGCCGGGTGAGGTCGTCGAAAAAGCACTGGAGAACGGTTGCCAGGGTATAAGCTACACGTACAATGAGCCGACGATATTCTACGAGTTCATGTACGACACGGCTAAACTGGCTAAGAAGCATGGTTTATTCAACACTATGGTTACCAACGGGTATATGACTGAGGAGGCTGTTAGAGAGATAGGGCCTTACATGGATGCCGCCACCGTGGACTTCAAGGGGGGCGGTAACGTCGAGTTCTACAGGAAGTTCATAGGGGTGTGGGATCCATCACCCATATACTCGACGATTCTAGAGATGAAGAGGCAGGGTTGGTGGATTGAGGTAACGAATCTCGTTGTACCAGTTTACGGTGACAAAGAAGAGGATGTAGTCAAGTTGAGTAGGTGGATAGTTGAGAACCTTGGTGAGGAAACACCCTTCCACCTCCTCAGATTCCACCCCGAATACCTCATGTCAAACCTACCTCCAACGCCTGTTAAGACGCTTGAGAAGCTGGCTAAGCTGGCCAGGGAGCAAGGGCTTAAACACGTGTACATTGGAAACGTATGGGGTCACCCATTAGAGAACACGTATTGCCCTAGATGCGGCAACCTTGTTGTCGAGAGGGAGGGGTTCTATATCTCGAAGTGGAACCTTAGGGAGGGCTTTACATGTCCTACATGCGGGTATAAACTCAACTTCAGAGGAGGTTATTGGGGCGGATCGGGAAGGAGATTTTTCTACTTCTAGGTGGTAGGAGTGCCGTATTACATTATTGTCCTAGGCACGGCTGGAAGCGGTAAGTCTACTCTCACTGGAAGTTTATTGAACTACTTGGAGGATCACAACTTGGATACGGCTGTCATAAACTTGGATCCAGCCGTCGAGAAACTCCCCTACGACCCTGATATCGACGTAAGAGACTACGTTGATGTAGGGGAGTTGATGGTTAAACAAGGGCTGGGGCCTAATGGCGCTTTAATCGCCTCGATGGACTTACTAGCGTTGAAGATAAGCGACTTGAAAGATGAGGTTGAAAGTTTGCGTCCCAACTACTTTATAATCGACACGCCTGGGCAGATGGAGTTGTTCGCTTTCAGGGAGACAGGCCCAATATTGCTGAACGCTATCGTAGGAGATAGTAGAAGAGTTTCTCTTTTCCTGGTAGATGGTTTGCAGGCAGTAAACCCCAACAACCTGCTCTCATCCCTCTTCTTATCAGCCTCAGTTCACGCGAGGCTAACCTCCCCTCAAGTTAACGTGATAACGAAAACAGATCTAATACCCGAAGAAGAGTTGAATAAAATACT
>WYEE01000099.1 GCA_009904025.1 Thermogladius sp.
GATGGGGTTGTAGCTAATGTACCTGTTATTAAATAAGCGAATCCAACCCCTGCCAGCATGAAGATCACTAGAGCTATTAGAATCGAGGGCCTCAGTAAACCTCTCTTGAAATCATAGAAGACGGGCTTCAAGACTTATCGGCCTCCTTGATCAACGTGAAGAAGAAGTCTTCCAGGCTCCTCTCCTCTCTCCCAGCCTCCAGCACGCCTACACCGTTTTTAACAAGCTCTGCGATTATCTCGTCAACGTTGCTTGAGGGCTTTCTAACGAGTACCTTAGAGCCATCTAAAACCACTGGTTCACCGAACCTGCTGAGTACCCTCAAGACGTTTTCATCAACCCTGTTTAAGGCGAGCTTGACGCCAGCACCGGCTTTACTCCTTATCTCCTCCATCGGGTACACTCCTATAATCCTCCCCTTGTGTATGAAGACGACTCTGTCAGCTATATCTTCTACCTCGCTCAGTATATGCGAGGAGAATAAGACGGCCTTACCCCTCTTCTTGAACTCCTTGGTTAAACCCCTGAAGAAGGCTATCCCCTGGGGGTCCAAACCGTTTAAGACCTCGTCGAATATGAAGTTCGGGGGATCGCTTATCATCGACACTGCTAGGGCAAACCTCTTCTTCATCCCCTGAGAGAAGGAGGAGAGCTTCATGTTAAGCGCGTTGCCTAGCCCGAATTCCGCGAGCAGCTCCCTGCCCAGCCTCCTAGCCTCCGAGCCGCTCAACCCATAGTACCCCGCTATGTAGGTGAAGTAGTCTAACGCCTTGAACTCTGTCTCGAATATAGGTTGCTCTGGAACCCAGCCTACTCTCTCCGATGCTTTCTTCTTCTCCCTTAGAACGGGGTATCCGTCTATCAGCACCTCCCCGCTGTCCGGCGGTAGAACCCCTACGGCTATCCTTATGGTGGTTGTCTTACCGGCACCATTCAACCCTACATATCCTACTACTTCCCCGTTCGAAACCTTGAATGATACATCCTCTAGAACTCTCTTCCTCCCAAAAGACTTGTAGACGCCTACGATCTCAATTGTCAAACCGGACATCCTTGGGCACTTGCATGTAGGAGACCCCTAAAAATCTGTTAGTTGCTAGCTCACCGGTGGGGGTATTATGGTAAGCGTTTTAACAGGGTAGTCTCTAAGCCTCTCCTTCCACATCTCGCCTAGACCTAGTATGACTATTATGTCTGAAATCATTACACGGGCTTTCTCTAGCATTTCGATGACTGCTCTCATAGTCTTACCCGAGTAGACAACATCGGCTAGTATGAGCACGAAATCTTTCCTACTCAGCATATCCCTATCTATGTACAATGTTTCAGCCTCCTTGGGTGTTCTAACAACCACTGAACTATAGTATTGGACGCCGGGGTAACTCCTCCTCTTCACAGGGATTATTGAGGCGCCCAACTCCATGCCTAGGAGCGAGCCGAGGGGTAGAACAGACTCGGCTGTCACAACGATTTTCGTCACATTTGTTGGGACCAACTCTAGTAGTAGGAGTATTGAGAGGAGCCTGATGATATACGGGTCTTTGAGGACTCTGGACAAGTCTATTAAAGTACTCTTCTCGTGTTCGACCAACTCCTTCAAGAGGTGGTTTATGTCTATTGATAAAGCCAGCTTCGATAGAATGCTCACTGCCTGCTCGTAGCTAGGTATGATGTTACCTCTAACATACCGGCATAAAACAGACTCAGGCACGTTCGTCAACACGGATAGATCCTTGTAGGAGAGGTTTGTCTTCAGCAGCCTCAGCATCTCGTTTGCCAGCAACCTAATCTTCATCCTATTAGCTTTTGTCGAACCGTAAACCCTGTTGATATTGCTCATCATCTGAGCTATTTCGCTCTCCAAAGGCTTCCTCACAACGATAGTGGTGATGGGGGTTCTAACCATATAATCAACCTTATCAATGATAAGTTGATAAGCTTAATATAGTTAAATAAAAACTTATTCAACCGGGATGAGTGGGGTCTTAAGTTCCGACCCGGTGAGGAAAAACCCACGCTACGACCGGTGGATTAAACTGGTTGAAGTAAGGCTTGACAAGCAGCTCGAGGATATAGGTTTCGTGCTCAGCGAAATATACGAGGCTGTAGTAGAGGGGGTTTTGGAGGGATGGGGCTATCTCGTGCTCTGCGGCTCTTGTGGTAGCTGGGAACACTGTGTTGTAGCTTCTGCAACCTACGGGGGCGAGTGCTTTGAGGTAAAACCTGTGGGCCTGAGAGCATCTGTGGGCGAGGACCACCCGTTCGATGAAGTAGTCGAGAGAATACTCTCGATCTCTAAGACGGTTGTCAAAAGAGGCGGCAGGGTCTTCTTCTACATCCCCCTCGAGTACGCTAAGTCAGTTAAGATCCTTTTATGCGGCGACTCCAGGCCTTCTGGTATAAGAGTGGAGGAGCTATTATTTGAGGAAGAGGAGTTTATCGGTGGGGGAGAGTAGGTGGTTGTAGTCAAAGCGAGGGGCTGGGTGAGCGACGAGGATTTCCATGAGTTGCTGAGGGTGGCGAGGTATATTGGTAGAGTGGGTGGGAGTGTTTTATTCGAGCTTGATGTCGGGAAAGCTGTTTCAAACGGGTATAGCTTCGAGGATGTCATAAACCTCGTCAACGAGTTGAACCTCGAGGTCGAGGGCTCTATCGAGGAGTTGAGAGGCGAGTTCAGCAAATACAAGGTCTCACTCGAATACGAGCCCCGAGCCGGTTACGTGGTAGTTAAAATCCCCTTAATCGCCCATGGGAGGGTCAAGGAGAAACTCCGGCAGGTGGGGGCTAGGAGGCTTAGCCTCCAAAACGATGTGGTAGCCTATAAGCTCCTGCCCTACATGCTATCAACCCTGGGCAAGATGCTTCAAGCAAGCGGCTTGAGCATCGAGGATAAACAAGGGTTGTTGTCCAGGAGGGTGTTGCCTTTTAAACCTGAGCTTGTCAACGTGAGGCTGAGAGACTACCAGGAGGAGGCTTTAGCAAAGTGGTTTGAGAATAATGGTACTGGTATTATAGCTCTCCCAACAGGCTCCGGCAAGACTCTGATAGGGGTAGCCGCTCTGACGAGGGTTTCGGAGAGGACGCTTATAGTGACGTATACAAGAGAGCAGGCTCTACAGTGGAGGGAGGCGATCCTGAATTACACTAACACCCCCGGCCACATGGTGGGGTTGCTCTACAGCGAGGAGAAGAGGATCGCGCCTATAACCATCACGACTTATCAAAGCGGTTTCAGGGTGATAAGAGAGATAGCCCACCAGTACAGCCTGCTGATAGTGGACGAGGTGCACCACTTGCCGGCGGACAAGTTTAGGTTCATCGCAGTCCACGCTATAGCGCCCTACAGGATGGGTTTATCGGCTACGCCGTATAGAGAGGATGGCAGGCACGAGGATTTATTCCCCCTGCTAGGGGGCATAGTCTACTATAAAACCCCCAGCGAGCTGTCGGAGCAAGGCTACCTGGCTAAATACGTCGTCTACACGGTGAAGGCTAGACTTAACCCCGAGGAGTGGAAGACGTACCTCGAGTTGAGGACTCTATACGAGAAATACGCTGCTGGTAGACCCTTCGATAAACTAGTCGAGGAGGCTTCAAGAGGCGATAAATCCGCTGCCGAGGCTCTCAGAGTCCATAGCAGGATTAGAATGCTCCTAGCCAGGTCTAAATCCAAGATTGAGAAGGCGGTTGAGATAGCCCGCCAGGAGCTCGATAGAGGGGGCAAGATAATCGTCTTCACTCAATACGTTGAGCAAGCCGAGGAGATCGCTAAGAGACTTAACGCCTGGTTGCTTACCGGTGAGACATCTGGGGATGAGAGGAAGAAGGCTCTCGAAGAATTCAAGGCGGCTAAATCGGGGGTCCTGGTCGTAACCACGGTTGGAGACGAGGGGTTGGATATACCCGACGCCAATGTCGGCATCATAGTCTCGGGCACCGGCTCCAGGAGGCAGTTTATACAGAGGTTAGGCAGGATATTGAGGCCTAAGCCGGGTGGCGGTGAGGCAAGACTATACGAGATCGTTATTGAGAAGACAAGCGAGGAGTTCCAGGCTAGGAAGAGGAAGAACCTGGACTTAGACGAGTTCTCTAACTCTTCTTCATCTTAGCTCTAATAGATTCAAGTAGCCTCTTATCGATACCCATCCTCCTGATTATCTCGAGGACCTTCATATAAGCCTCATCATCGCTTGAAGCCTCAACGTTGAAGACAATGTTGGTCCCCGACAAGGCAATCCTGTATCTAGTCTTACCCAGGAAAACATACTTCTCGACCAGGGTGAGATCGCTCGCGGAGATCTCGCTCAATCAGCCAACCCCTTTTATCATCACATGTCAGCGATCGAGGGCTTCCTCACTCAACTATGAAGTAGGCCAATTCTCCTTTAATAACCTGTATGTCTCGGAGAGTGCTATGGGGAGAGTCTTGGTCTCAGCGATGACAGGCATGAAATTGCTGTCCCCAGTCCAGCGTGGTACTACATGAACGTGTATGTGGCCTGGTACCCCAGCCCCCGCAGGCCTCCCGATGTTCACCCCTATATTAAACCCCTCAGGGTTCACGGCCTTCCTCAACGCTGTGATAGACTTGTTGATCAACTTCACTAACTCCAGGAGCTCCTCGTCGCTCAATTTCTCAAGGCTCTCCACGTGCCTGTAGGGGGCTATCATCAGGTGACCGCTGTTGTAGGGGAATGTGTTTAAGACGACGAAGTTGTATCTCCCCCTGTACACGACGTAGGCTTCATCGTCCCTCATCTCTTTGAGCCTGCAGAACAAGCATTCCTGAGCACTGGTAGCAGACTTCACGTACTGGTATCTCCAAGGCGACCAAAGCACCCTCGTTTAAACCACCTGCTTCAGCTACACTTGGTTTAAATTTTAGCATTGTGTAGGAATATATGTGTAGTGAGGCAAAACGCGTTGAAGGCGGGTGGGGTGGTGTATTGGACTCACCTTCTTTGATCACAGTCGTCGAATACTCTATCACACTCCTCTTCCTCGTACCCTTCGCAATATACGACTATAGGAGGAGGGATATCCCAGACAAACTAGTGTACTTGTTCCTCGCGACCTCAATAATTCTAGGTATACTCGCCTACATGCATGTTGAAACGGCCTTCCCGATCGAGGCTGTTGGAGTCTATTTTTTCATCTCAGCGGTCCCGCTATCACTCGTCCTCCTGGTTTTAGCGGAGTTAAAGCTTATGGGCTTCGCGGACTTCTTCGTAGTCTTATCTCTCTCTATAATGTACGGTATACCGATGAGATACCCCACACTACTCGCATCTACGACTATCCCAATCCCACCGATATCATTCTACGTCCTGATCAACGCCCTACTACTCCAGCTTGTAATCCACTACTCTATCACGATTGCCCGGGTGTTTAGACATGGGTTCAAGGTGCCTGAGGGGCTGGGAGTATTGGATAAGGCTTACCTGCTAATAGCGGGCTGGCCCATCAGAGTTGGCGAGGTGGTTGATAAAGAATACTACACGCCTCTATTAGAGCCCTTCGAGAGAGAGTTCGGTGGAGTAGAGTGGCATATCACCCGGTTGACCAGGATGGAGGACTCTGGTTTAAGGTCCAGAATAAGCGAGTTCCTGGAAAGAGGCTTAATATCGTACGACGAGATAATATGGGCCTCTTACGGTCACCCGCTTGTCACGTATATTGCCGCCGGCTTTATAGTGTACATACTGCTCGGCGTCTAGCGCTACTCTTCAGCGTCTCTTATACCTTCCTCCGTGATGACGAAGACGGCTTCACCCTCGGGTAGGTGGGGCGCGTCCACGACCCTCGCAATCCTCTTGTTGCCCTTTGACTTCCTCAACTGGACTCTAATGCCTGGTGTGTGAGCTAGGACATGCCCTCCGACAGCTGTGGTTGGGTCGCCGTAGAACACGTCCGGCCTAGCCATAACCTGGTTTGTCACCACGACAGCTAGGTTGTATGCTTCAGCGAGCCTCATCAGTTGGTGTAGGTGGGCGTTAAGCTTCTGCTGTCTCTCGGCTAGGTGTTCTCTACCAGGGTACTCGGCTCTAAAGTGGCTTGTAACGCTGTCTAATGCGACAAGCTTAACGTTGTTCTTCGGCACGAAGCCGAACAACTCTTCAACAATACTTATCTGATGGTCGCTGTTATACGCCCTCTGGTAGAAGATGTTCTCCATGGCTTTATCGGGGTCTAAGCCGACCCCCCTCGCCATAGCCTCAATTCTCTCCCATCTAAAAGTACCCTCTGTGTCTATGTAAACTGCCTTGCCAGACAAGCCTCCTTTCTCCGGTGGTAGCTGGACGTTGACTGCAAGCTGATGGCATATCTGGGTTTTACCCGAACCATACTCGCCGAAGAACTCTGTAATAGTCTTCGTCTCAATGCCTCCTCCAAGAACGTTGTCTAGTTCTCTACTGCCGGTGGTTATCTTCCTTATTGAAAGCCTCTCGTTCCTCACGTCTCTAGCAGTCTTGAAGGTTAAACCGAGCACCTTCCTCGCGCTCTCTATAATCCTCGATACCGTGGTTGGAGGGAGGCCAGTCTTCTCCGAGACCTCTTCAGGCCTAGCCACTATTAGAGCCCAAACAGTCGTGTAGCCCGCTGACTCGAGCTTCTCGGCTATCTGGGGGTTGACGTTCGGCAAATCCTTGATGTAAACAACCTTGCTTGAAGACTCGGAGTCACTCATTTAAACCACCCAATCATGCAACAATATTTTTAAACTGGCTATTTACGTTAACCGCGCTAACCCCCGCTTTCAACATACTCCAATATGTCATGGAACGTGTTTTTCCGGCAGTAGGGGCAGTAGTGGAACAACTGCTTGAACTCCTTCTTCAGGGGGAAACTGACTTCAAGTTTCCAGGTGTTACCGCACTCTCTGCACTTCAACAACCAATAGGGTATTCTCCTTCACCTCCCCTCTCTCAATACCTGTTTTTCAACAAGCAGTCTCAGAACACGGTTTAAAAGATCTACCAGGAGGTCTCTCTTCCCCGGATCCCCGAGGGCTCTCTCAACCGTCAAATCTATATCACCCGTCCTTGTTAGCTCTAGGAGAAGCCTGGACTCGAAGTCGGTTAACTCTCTTGACAAATACCTTAAACCGATTCTAGCCAGCTCCACTGGGTTCAAGCCCCCGAAAGGCTTGTTTAAATTCACGGTGTCAACCCTTTTAACAACCCGTAAACCAATGATAGTTACATACTCGTCTTCTCTCATACCCGGGTAGATCCTTTTCAAAGTTTTAACCAGCTCAGCTTTGTTCTCGAAACCATCCCGTTTAGCCTCGTCATCACTTATCTCTCTAAGCCTCTTGTAATACACGTACTCTACCCTGGCGACCGCTATAGGCCTTGAACCAGCGTGGAGGATAACCTCCCTATACCTGGGTTTGACGATGCCCCTCCTGATAGTAGTCGTCTTAGAGCCCTCGATTAATCTAGCAGCGTACTCTTCCTTGAACAAGATGTGTCTTCCCAAGAATCTACGCTCGGGCATCTGCGACTACTCTACTTAGAGCTGGTAGCTTGCTAGAGGCCTCCTACTAACGAGTAAGGGTAGTGTGGGCTCGGTTACCGGGTACCCTTTAACATCCTCGCCAAGCTTGTCTAGAAGCTCGTTTAGTGTCATAGTAACCGTTTCATTGCTCACTCTAACACGGACGCTCAATGTATTGCTCTTAACCTCCCTCTCACCTATAACCACGATGTACGGTATCCACTCCCTCCCAGCGTCTCTAATCCTCTTACCCAGGCTCTCGCCCCTGTCGTCTACGTCGACTCTAAACCCCCTGCCCGCTATCTCGGAGGCGATTTTCACCGCGTAGTCCAAGTACTCGTCGGAGACAGGTATCACCCTCACTTGTATGGGGGCGAGCCATGTGGGTATACCCGGTGTCTTACCCTGCTTCTCGTTTAAGGCGGCTGTGTCGAGCAGCATGTATATGTATCTCTCAACACCGCCTATGAGGGCTGTGTGTATTATGACGGGATGCCTCTTCTCGCCCTCGGGTGTCGTGTAGGTTATGTTGAATCTCCTACCGTTGCCTACGTCTATCTGGAAAGTAGCTATCTCCCTCGGCCTCCCAATGTTGTCTATGATATGGTACTCAACGTTTAGAACCCAGTAGTATACACCTCCCGGTATGACGGCGACTAATACGGGGTAGTTTTCTCTCTTAACGAACTCCACTATATCCTTGAAGTTGTTTTCGAAGAAGTCTCTTGAAACATTGTATAAGGCAACGTACTTCCTCCCAACCCTACTAGCCTCCTCTATGATTTTCCCTTGGACTACCTTCGATATTTCAATAGCCTCCCTTAGATCCTTGGTTAAGATGTGGAGGTCGGGCATATAGAACTTCCTGAGCCTGAAGCAGAGGTTTAACTCGCCTCTCTGCTCCAACCTGTAGCTGTCCGCCACCTCGAACATGCCGAATGGGAGGTCTTTATAGCTTATAACCCAGTCTCTCAGCATAGCGAACTGCTGGTGGCACGCGGCATACCTCATCACAAACCTGTCTTCGTCGACAGAGACCTCGTAGAGCCTGTCGCCGAATAAGAGCGCGTGCTCTAAAACAGGCCTCTCCTTGAGGTTGAACATGTTGCTACCCATCACCTTGAACACGGGTATACCAAGGCTCCTCGCAACCTGCCAGCTGTACCGTATGACAGACTCCATCACCGCGACAGCGTGTGGGCCGTACCTCATATGCCCGTGGTCGCTCATCGGCTCCCACTCGAAGCCGAATTTCCTGCAGTAGTCGTTTACCCTATTCTCCCCTCCTGTGAGCTCAACCCCGAATACTTCTTTGTCTACGAGAGCCTTCAAGTCGGGGTAGCTGGAGTAGTCGAAGCTCGACGGGTCGTGCACTCCCCCGTCCGGGGTTACAATGTAAAACTTCTTCTCCAGAACCCTCCTAGCGGCGCCTGTCTCCTGCCTCCTAATAGTCTTGGAGAGCTCGCTAAGGGGGTGGCCGTAGCATTCGAGAGTAAACTCCTTGTACCAGCCGAAGGGGGCTCTCTCAACCTTCAACCCCTTTTCCCTAAGCTTGTCGGCGAACCTTTTCAACAAGTCTACCGCTATAGAAGGCGGGGCGAGCTCGCTGGATAAATGGGCGTAGGGGTACACTACTACGAGGCCCGGCTTCACGTTTGAAGCGGTCTCGGAGACCTCTTCAGCGGCCCTCTCCACTACGCTCTCGTCATCTCCCTCCTCAACTGTGGTGAAGACTACGAGAGCGTTCTCGAACTCGCCTGAACCCCCCGCCTCACCCAGGCTCTCGGGCTCCTTGACAGCGGGCTCCCTCGCCTTATACGAGAACCTCCTGGCGTGTATTAAAAGTAGCCTCAAAACATACCCCTTCGAAGACTTTATGCAATATCAAATAAGCCTCAATTAAAACCTTACCTTGTCGCAGATAGCTTAATAAAACCGATGAACATTGCTACGTATGAGTGATGAACCCCTTGAAGGCGATTGATGAGCGCACCTGTCTCAGCTGAGTGGTGAGCGCACGCTAGACCCCGGTTAGGGGGAAGCGGTTCGGGGAAACACGCTCACGTAGCTATCTTCAAGAATATCTGGGAGTCCCCTACCTCATACTCTCCTGTGGTCTCCTGCCGTATCCATCCGTGTTTTTCCTGGAGTCCCCTGACGATAGACCTAAGCCGCTTGAAGCTTGTGCTGCTGATGTTGAAAACTTTGACAACGAAATCCTCTGGGGGCATCTCCCCCGAGAGCGAGGCGTAGGCAACCATGTAGGCTAGAGCATACCTGCCGCGTAGACTTCTAGCTAGGAGAGCCGGGTTCTCCCTGCTAATGATCTCCAGGCCTTTCTCCACGTAGTCTCTAACCCCCTCCCTTTCAATGTTCTCCTCCGCTAGTAGGGAGGCCTTGCTTTTAACAGTGTGGACAAGTCTACCCGTCTCGAGAACCTTATCCGTGTCGACAACCATCCAAGGCCTCTCCCTCGAGATCTTGTAGGCCCTACTATAGAGTTTCAGCTTGATCTTGTAGGCTCTCTTATCCAGCCCCTTCACGCCTGCGGGGCGGCGCTTCGGCTTCTCCTCGCTGAGGCTGAATGTGGGGGTGTAGTCGAAAACTCTGTCCACGACTAGACCGCAACTACTACACACCACCACGCCTTCCTCGTAGACCCAGATGAGGCTGGATCCGCAGACAGGGCATTTATCCATTCTAGCACCAAGCTACCCTACTCCTCCCACTATTTTTAATGGGGAGTTCAATTGAGCAGGGAGGGGGAGGGGGGTGAAAGTTTCCGTTAACACTCGTTTATTAACCTTAGTAAGGTATACCATTAGCAAAGGTGGCTGTATTGGAGGCCGTCCTGCCTGGGACAGTGATAGGTATCAAGACTAGTAATGGGGTGGTGTTCGCCGGGGAGAAGAGGCTGACGTACGACGGGTTTATACTCAGCAAGAACGTGAGGAAACTCTTCCCGATCACCGATCATGTTGCCGTAGGGTTCGCTGGTTTAACAGGCGATATGAACTATCTCTACAGGATACTCAGAGCCGAGGCTAAACGCTACGAGCTAGAGCACGGGAGGGAGATTAAGGCGAGGGGCCTCGCTAAACTGCTCTCAATAATACTCTACAGCTACAAGTTATTCCCCATGTTAACGGAGGCTATCGTAGGGGGTTTTGACGAGGCTCCAAGCCTATTCGTCTTAGACCCCGTTGGAAGCCTCCTGGAGGAGAGGTACACAGCGTTGGGCTCAGGCTCCCAGCTGGCTTTAAGCATAGTAGAGCAAGGCTACAGGGAGGACATGCCGCTTGAGGAGGCTAAAAACCTGGCTCTCAAAGCAATCCTGGCCGCTATCGAGAGAGACGTGTTGTCGGGTGACGGCGTTGACTTCCTGCTCATAACCAGGGAGGGTATTAGAAGCGAGGAGTATATGTTAACCAGGTCCCCGTCTCACAGCTAAAACCCATTCTCCGGGTTTCACGGTAGTAGAGAGAAAATTTATTTATTTGCCTCAACTAAATTCTAATTAGCCTAGTGGGAAAGGTGTACCTCTATATGAACATACGGGTGAAGATCGTTTTCCCCGTAATCTTCCTAGCCATAGTAGTAATACCAATACTTGCAGTAATGCCGGCTGGACAGACGATGAATCTACCTCCTAGTAGGGTAACAGATGTGAAGAGCCTGCTCGAGGTATTCAACAACAACGGGTTTAAAATCGCTGACGCCCAGGAGCCGGGCACCCAGGTTTTAAGCAATGGTGCTGGGCAGGTCTACAAGCCGTTCCTGCTGGTGGCGTACAAACCCGCTCTATCGCTTGTTAAAGACTACGCTAAGATAAAGTACTACATCCCGTTGCCGAACAACGTTGTCTTAGCCTACGTTGTTGTATCCAGGGAGGGCTTGGTTAAGCTGGCTGGAGTGCCCGGCGTGTTGAGCATAATGCCATCCCCCTCCCTGGAGGAGTTGTTCTCGGATGAGGCTAGGCTCCAAGCCATGTCCCGTGAGGATAAGGCGCCTGCTCAGGCGACGAGCGGCGGGGGCTACAGCACGTTCTCAAGCCTGGACATACTTGGCGTGAAGAAGGAGTGGTCTACATACGGGTTCAAGGGTAAGGGGGTAATAGTCGGCGTAGTCGACACTGGAATAGACTTCACGAACCCTGAGCTAGGCTTAGACGCCGTCGCCAGAGACCCGTCTGGGACACCACTACTAGTGGTCAACGACGAGCATATCGCTCTAACACCTATAACCGTCGTCAGGGATGCGAACGGGTATTTGAACACTAGTGGCGCTATAGTACCAGTCTTCAGCACACTCTATTCAGGTATCTACGGCTACCCCTACATCTACGCTGTCAGGGTGACAGTCAACTGGACGGCGCCGCCTGTCAGCAAGAGCGGGGTCTACAAGTTCGGGTTCCTCGAATGGTTCTTCTCGGATTCCCTCACAGGCTACTATGTTAGGGTGAGGATACCAACCCTCCTAGTAGACGCTGACACGCCCGGCGTATACAATGCCGTGATGTTCGATTTGTCAACCGCATTCTACTCCCTATCCGTGACTATGAGGAGCCTCGAGAACTCCACTTTGGGTACAATACTCTGGGCGCCGCCGAGCCCGGCCTGGCTTGACTACAGCTTCAACGACGAGCAGTTGTTCAAGCTCGGTGTGAACGATGTTGTAGGCAGGGACTTCAACGGCGACGGGATCATAGACTTCGGCGTTGGAGCAATCGCCGGAGCATACATAGACTCCTACGGGTTGGCTAACTACACGTACTCCTACCCAACCTTCAGCTTCGGGCAGCCTGGCGAGTACCCTGGCTTAGACCCGAAGGGGAATTACGTTGCGGTTCTAACAGATTGGCATGGTCACGGCACTAGCGTCGCCACTATTATAGCTGCTAGAGGCAGGCTCAACTACACTGGATACGGAGGGGTCTACAAGCTCTACGGTGTAGCACCCGAGGCAAAGCTCTCCGCGGGCACAGGCTTCTTCTTCGGCGACCTCATACCAGTCGAGTACTGGCTCGGAGGCTGGGACTGGGTCTACGACCCAACATACCAGGCCCTCTTCCCGGTTCCAAGCGGTGTGAGGAGAGCTGACTTGATAAGCAACAGCTGGGGCTACATCAACCTGGCTAAGTGGGGTCACCAAGGCCCCGGCATGGACTACTTATCGGCTGTCTTCAACCAGATCGTCGCTGTAAATCTGCTGATGAATCATAATGTCACACTAGTCTTCGCGGCCGGCAACTACGGGCCGGGCTACACGACTATATCCGCCCCCGGCGCAGACCTCCTCATAATAGAGGTGGCTGCCTCAACAAACTTCGAGTACTTCCAGCTCTACGGTTACCCGCCCGGCCGCAGCGGCAACATAATACCCTTCAGTAGTAGGGGTCCGAACGCTCTAGGCTACCCGAAGCCGGATGTAGCGGCTGTCGGCGCATTCGAGTGGGCTGGCGTTAGGACTATTGACGGCAGGGGGTATGGTGCCATAGGCTACGATGAGGGTGCTGGAGGCGGTTTAACATTATTCGGCGGGACAAGCGAGGCGACGCCGTTTACAAGCGGCGTGTTAGCCCTGGGAGTCCAGGCGTACTTGGCTAAATACGGCTGGATCCCATCCCCCGTGGACCTCAAGGTCTTGGTTAAGAGTAGTACAAACGACTTGAAGTACCCTGTCCTAGAGCAGGGTAGCGGGCAGGTCGATGCGTTTAAACTCGTCTCAACCATCATGTCAAACGGTTTCACAGCCTACTTGACCCAGCCGATAGCTTCAGCTTTCGCAGAGAACTACGCTAACGTATACGGGTCTTACACGAGCACTATAGCTAGTATGCTAGCTGACACAGCCTTGTACGCTGTTGTCCCAGCGGGATCCTCGGCTAACTTCACTATAAACGTCAATGGGCAAGGCATTGTATCAGCTAGGGCCGTCTGGTACCAGATGGTGAGAGAGGTGACAGTCTACGACGGTGTCTACTACTTTACAACAAGGTTGTTCACGCTCCCCAGGATATACTTCTCCGACGGCGACTACGTTGAGTTCTACATCCAGTTCAAGAACCTATCCTACACTCCGCCCTACTACAGTCAGATACCTTCAAGCAGCGGCTACATGATAAGGGCGGATGTCTTCGACTACTACGCTGGGAGCCTCTACAGGTTGACTACAGACGCTAAGATAGCGACAGAGGATAGGCTCCCAGTGGGCAATGTCTCGCTTAACGTCAAGGGAGACCTAGTCCTAAGGCTGAGGCCCAACCCATCAGCCCCAGCCCCGACGCCTGTCGCCGTCAGGATTGTCGCGAGAGTGTACAAGGAGGCTCCAACACCCTTCATCTCCCTCAACCTACCATACCTATTCACGTACATCAATGGAAGCGGCACTATAACAGGTAGGATAACCATACCCCCGCTCCAGCAACCAGGCGTCTACGAGGCTAAGATACTCTTGTACACGCCTGGCAAGACTATCGTCATCCCGGCGACCATACTCGTACCGGTTGTACTAGACAACTCCAACGCCCTGAGGCTCGGCTTCTACAAGTCGTTCCTAACATACGACTCCTACACGCCGGTGGGCTTAGCGGATCCTGTGTACGGGAGGTACACGGAGAGCCTTGACTGGAGGCTGATACCAGTCTACGTGTCAGACCCCAGGGTAGCCGGCTTCCTAGTGCAAGCTAAGTGGTCTAGCGGACCGGCTACATCGCTGGAGCTGCTTGCCCAGCCTCCTGGAGGGCCCTTCCTGCCCACGGGAGACTTGAACTTGTTCTCAGCGTACAAGCTGACTGCTTCAATAGGCTACGTGTACAACCCGAACCCAAGCGACCAGTTGAACGGGTTGCTGAGAGTATACGTCCCCGTTAAATGGAGCACTTTATATGCCTACGCTACGGTACTAACACACTACAGGATTACTGCGACTCCATCATCCTACAGTGAGACAATACTCCCCATCCAGTACGCCTACCCGGGTGCCTTAACAGGGTTGTACAGGTTGCTGGTAGCCTACAACAGCTATAGCGGTAGCCTGACATACGACCCGGTGACGCTGGATATCACTGTGGTGAGGGCGTACCAGGTTGAGACACCTGTCTCAGGCGGGTTGAGCGTCACAGCATACTTCACAGCTCTATCACCCTCAGCTCCATTACTCAGCGCGAGCGCTTACGCTGTGACGGATGGGAGCATAGCCGGCGGCAGCTTAGTCAACATTACTCTAGGTGTTAGAGTCTTCCAGAACGGTTCCAGGAGCACGGTTCTCGCTGGGCAGGGATACTACCTAGGCCTAGTATCCAACGGGATGCTGTACACTGCATCTTACTCCGTCTCATCGCCGAGCTACGTTGAGACAGTGCTAGTGCTACCCAACGTCGCATGGCATGCCACAGGCCTCTACTACTACAACACCACGAGCAACAGCTTAGTGGTGTTCAGCATCTCCTACAGTGCTGTCGTGACCACGGGCTTGTAGACTCCAACTTAACCTCTTTTTTCCCCGAACCATTATCCTCCTGGATGATAACCCTTGTTCGACTACAGCAGGGCTGTCAGGCTCCAGAGAGAGCTGTTTAAACAAGTCGCGGCTAGTCTGAGCAGCCCGCTTGTCGACGCCAGCAGGGTTGAATACATAGCCGGGGTAGACGCCTCCTACACGGGCGGCTACTCTATAGGCGTGGCGGTCCTGGTCGAAGCCGGTAGCCTCAGAGTCCTCGAGAAAACCCACGCCCTGGTCAAAGTCCACGTGCCGTACATACCAGGCTTACTCGCCTTCAGGGAGGCTCCCGGTATCATAGAGGCTTTGCTTAAACTAAGGTTGAAGCCGAGCCTGCTAATGGTCGATGGCCATGGTTTAACCCACCCAAGGGGCTTCGGCATAGCCTCCCATATAGGGCTGGTTCTAGGTGTACCCAGTATAGGGGTCGCGAAGAGCAGGCTCTACGGTGAGGTTAGAGTTGAAGGAGGCGTCAGGTACATCTACGCCCACGGCTTGAGGGCGGGGGCGATCCTCGAGCACCGTGGAGGCGAAGTATACGTCAGCGTAGGCTACGCTATAACACTAGATGAAGCACTGAAGATAGTGATGGCGACGCTCAGAGAGCACAAACTACCCGAGCCAATACACTTAGCAGACGCCTACTCCAAGGAGCTGAAGAGAGCGCTCAAAGATAAAGATGACTAGACTATAAAACAACCGTAAACCGAACCTCTCTGCAAAACCGGGGAGAACGCGTACGCCACACCACCTCTAGAACTTAGGTTAAAACTAGGATAGAGGCATTAGTTAGAATAGGGCCCGTCGCCTAGCTTGGATAGGGCGCCGGCCTGCGGAGCCGGAGGACCCGGGTTCAAGTCCCGGCGGGCCCGCCTCCTTTAAATACCGGTGTAAAATTCTACGGGGTTGCCCTCCAATTTAGGCTTCGGCAGATGAGACGTGAACCAACAGGGGTTACAATGTGAAGACATGCCCGGGATTTCTGGTACACATTGTAATTGAAAACCGCTACTTATAGCTGTAAAGGGGGTTGGTTTCGCGGGGTTTTTTGATCCTTGCAATGCTGAAGGGTATCCCTAGAGCCATAACAACTGCTTGTATGAGGAAGGAGTGTTTAATGGCGGAATCTAGTTCACTTAACTCGATGGCTGGGGGCTGTCGCGTATTCATGGATTCGTCCCATGCAATTAGCTGTGATGCTACTTCGTATGGGATATAACGTGTCATTGTGAGTATTGAGATGTTGAGGCTTAGTATGAAGCCTATATTAAAGGATAGTGTTCTTATTGATGAGGCTACACCTCTTCTTTGCGGGGGAACTGAGGACA